>JASFUL010000517.1:0-4145 GCA_050050315.1 Gemmatimonadota bacterium | reverse complement strand
TCTGGACCCGACTTCCGAAGCGGCCCATCGGCGTCGCGTGGAACCGGCCGTCGGCGAAGTACCCGAGGGGATCCCGCAGGCTGCCCACCCACACCCGCCGCCCGGCATCCTCGTAGATGGCGTAGACGTTCGGAACGGCACCGTCCTCCGCGCCCCGAACGTCGAATACCGACCGCTTGAAGCGGTGCAGCCCGTCGGAGGCCAGCCACACGCTCCCCTCCCGGTCCACCGCGATGTCGGTGAACGGGAGGCCGCCCTCGTAGACCGGTCGTCCGTTGCGATGGAGACGGGACCCCGTCGTGAACCAACGGTCGCCGTCGTCCGCCTCCACCAGACGGTTGGGGGCGGAGGTCGACCCTCGCAGATCCGGGTCGACCGGCGAGAGCGACCCACGGCTGAGCGCGAGCAGGCCGGCGTCCGTCGCCACGAGCACCGTGTCCGGCGCCACGCGAAGCATGGCGGTCACGGCGAAGGGTCCGGACGGGGAGGGAAGCGGGCGGACCGCGCCGTCGCGGACTTCGAACAGGCCGGTCGGCGTCCCGATGTACATGACGCCGTCCGGACCCGGCACGAAGCCCCGGGGGCCCGGGGGGGTCGGGTCGCTCCAGAGGGGGAGCTCCGAGACCTGGCCGTCCCGCCACCTCAGGGCTCCCCGGTTCGTGGCCATCCACACGGAGCCGTCGACGTCGAGACGGATGAGCCCGGTGGCCGCCGAGGTCCCGGGCACCGCCTCCAGTCCGGCGGCGCCGAGCCGGTACAGGCCCCGGTTGGTCGAGACCCAGACCGTGCCGCCCTCGTCGATCCGCACGTCCCGGATCTCCCGGCCGCGCTGATCGGCCGGAAGCGAGAAGACGTCGAACCGGCCCTGCGCGAGACGGACCACGTGGTCGACGGCGGCCGTCACCCAGAGCGTGCCCTCGTCGTCCTCCTGGAGACCCGTGAACCGAGCCGTCGGGAGCTCGGGGTGGCTGGACGTGTCGTAGATGGTGAACCGCACGCCGTCGAAGCGGACCAGGCCGTCGAACGTGGCGAGCCACAGGTAGCCGGTCCGCGAGGCGAGAACCGCCCGGACGTGGCTGAGGGGCAGGCCGTCCTCCATCCCCCACACCTGGTGGACCAGGGCCCGGGACGCGGGGAATTCCGCCGAAGGGGCCACCGTCGTCTGGCCGGCGAGACTCGAGGGCGTGACCATCAGCGCCATCGCCAGTAGGCGGACGGCGGCGATGGAGGGCGCGGCCCGCGGTGAAGCCGGACGGGGAGGGTGCCTGCGTCGTGTCACGACGGGATCCTAACCCCGTCCACACGGCGGGGCCATCTGGAGACGGGCCGAGCCGCCGGGTCCGTGGGCTCCAGGTCCGGGACCCCGGGCCCGACATCGGGGGGCGCTACCCCGGAGGCCTGCTGGCCGTGGGCTTCCTCGGCGGAGCCTCCACGAGGGCCGGGAGCGCAGTGATCCTTGACGGGTCGAACGGGGCGGTCAATTCATCGGCGATGCGATCTCCGTGTGGGATCGCGCTCCGTCCCGGGAGAACGAGCCATGAGTCATGTCGCGCTGCAGGGGCACATCCGCGATCTGAACGACCTCAAGTCCGCCATCCAGCAGTGTCGCCAACACATTCGACTTCTACGCGGGACCCAGGCGAACTACGACGCCCGTGACCTGCTCCGGCTCGTCGGTGAGCTCGAGGTCGAACGGCATCAGATGCAGATGGCGCTCGACGGGATCCGCGCCCAGGCCCGATCGGCCAAGCGCCAGGTCGGGCGGACGGGGCCGGGAATGACCCCCGGCGGAAACCTGGGGGTCGAGGTCCAGGGGCTGTTGGGTCACGTGAGCCGGTCGATGAACGATCTACTGGTCGACCTGCGCGCCTTCAATCATGAGCAGTTGCAGCGAATGAAGGACCCGACTCGGACCCCGTCGGGGGCGCCCGATGACGCGCTCGAGCTCCTGTGGACGTTCATCGACGCCGTGTTCGATATCTCGGGTAAGATCCGAGGGCGAAAGACCCCGCGCCGGAAGCCCCGCTAGGGCCGTGGTGAGAATCTGGCCTCCCTCATCCGATGGCCATCAGCAGGTCGATGATGTAGACGACCATGGCAATGATCCAGTCGGCATCTTCGGGAGCCAGGTGCCCGTCATCTCGCAACTCCTCCGCCTGGGTCACCACGGCCAGGAGCTTCGCCCTGACGGGCTGGAGGTTTGCTCCGTCCAGTTGACCGAGCGCGGACCGTAGACGGTTCGTCAGGGCTCGGGCGTGGGCCGTTGAAATGAGGTCGGCCACGGCCAGACCCTCGATACGGGCGGCCAGGAGCTCCATGGAAGCCTCGGGACCGCTCACCGCACGGAGGATATCCTCGACGGAGCTGCACCCGCCCCCGTTGTCCCTGATCTCCACCTCCCCGCCGATGGGGTCGGGATCCCCTCCGAGCCGATCGGCCAGAAGGAGCCCGGAGAGCCCCCACCCGCAGTCGCCGAGGCTCTGGTTCTCGAAGACTCTCAGGTCGCCGCCCACCTGATGCAGGAGCCAGAGTCCGTCCACCTGGGACAGGGAGGGGTTTCCGATGATCAGGAGCGTCTCACCCACGGAGCGAAGGGAGGCCAGGCCATCGACGTGGAGAAGGCTCTCGTTTCCGGTGATGAAGAGGGGACCGCCAAGGGACGTGAGGAGATGCAATCCGTCGATGTCCGTCAGGGACGGGTTGCCCTCCACGGCCACCTCGTGGCCCACGGAGGCGAGGTTGGACAGGCCGTCCAGGTTCGGAAGGGAGGGATTCCCCCGAATCCATACATGGTGACCCACGGAGCTGAGGCCGTTCAGGCCATCCAGATCGCGCAGGGAGAAGTTACCCTCGATCTCCACACCATCCCCCACCGAGACCAGGTTCGAGAGACCGTCGAGACTCTGAAGCAGCTCGTTCCCCTTGACCCAGAGCTGAAAGCCCACGGCCTCCACTCCGGAGAGCCCGTCCACGTGCTCGAGGACCCGGTTCCCCGCCACCTCCAGGACCTCACCCACGAACTGGACGTTCGACAGGCCCTGGATGTCCGTCAGGGACTCGTTGTTCACGATGGCCATCCGGTTGGCCACGGACGTCACCGCGGAGAGTCCGTGGACGCCGACCAGGTCCGGATTGTGTAGAAGGACCAGATCCCACCGGCTGGTAGGCAGGCTCGAGAAGCCGTCCAGAGAGGTAAGGGCGCCGTTTCCGGCTATGAAGATCCCGTCGGCTCCCGGTTCCGGTTCAGGCGGAGGATCCCCGTCCGGCGAGGCGAGAATGTCTCGGGTCCATTCCACCTGCGTTCCTGCCCGAGCGGCCGGCTCGAGTGCATCGGGCTCCTCCGCCGGGCCGTTGTCCGTGATCGCGAGGTTGCCGGCAACGGATTGCAGAGCGTTGAGTCCGTCCAGGGTGGCGAGGCGCTCGTTGAATCCGATCCAGATCCACCCGCCCACTGCCTCGAGGGCGTTCAGCCCCTCGATGCTCTCGAGATTCGGGTTTCGGAATACCTCCAGTTGCGCACCGACGGTTCGTAGAGAGGGCCAAGCCCCCAGATCCGGGAGGGCAGGATTGTGGTGGACCGACAAGAAGTCCCCTACCTCTTCCAGAGCGGGAAACGCCGCTATCTCGGCGAGGGAGGGGTTGCGCAAGACCGCGACGCCTCCGCCCACGGTGCGGAGTGATTCGAAACCGCGTAGGACGCTCAGATTCCGGTTGTCGTTCACCACCAGAGTTTCACCGATGGTCTCGAGGGCCGGAAAAGCGTCTACGGCTGCGAGGCCGGGCTCGGGAGGGTCCGGGATGTTCTCGGTCCCGTTCCTGATCTGCAGTCGGCCCCCGATCTCTCGGAGATTGGGAAAGCCGGTGAGCTCCGTGATCCGGTGGAGATCTCCGAGCAACAGGTTCCCACCCACCCCCTCGAGCTGCCCCAGCCCGTCGAAGTCGGGGATCCGTCCGTTTCGGAGGAAGACCAGGTTCTGGCCCACTGCCGTGATTGCGCCCAGCCCATCGAGAGACTCCAGCTGAGCATTGTCCACCACCACCAGGCCCCCCTCCACCGTCGTGAGACCCAGGAGGGCATCCAGATCCGTGATGGGGTCGTCCGGATCCACCGGCGGCAGGCCGTATTCGCTGGGCCGAATCAGAAG
>JASFUL010000516.1:0-4158 GCA_050050315.1 Gemmatimonadota bacterium | reverse complement strand
GTCGCGGGTGACGCCCTGCTCCACCCGCGCCACCAGGTAGGCCCGGACGAAGTCGAAGACGTTCTTGACCAGGAACACCGCGAGGATGAAGAGGATGATCCCCTGCACCGCCTGCAGGGGGTCCCCGCCGAGGTCCACGACCCGACCCACCGTGCCGTGGAGGATCGCCTCGAGCCGCTCGGACCCGGCCGACAGCACGCCCGGGTCGGTCCCGCCGGCGGCCGAGCCCGCGTCTCCCGCGGCCCGCTCGCCCGTGAAGATCGTGTCGAGGAACGGGATCAGGAGGACGAGCGAGAAGGCGTCCAGCGTGGCGAAGGCGAAGGTGCACAACACGGCCACGGCCAGCACGCCGGCGTGGGGTCCCAGGTACGAGAGGATCCGGGCGTAGAGCTTCACGCCGACCCGCCGGTCATCGTGGCCGTGGCACGAGGCGCCCAGCGCGCCTCGAGGGGGGCGGTCATCGCGGCCGCGGGACGAGGCGCGCTGTCGGGACGATCATCTCCTCGGGGCTGATGCCGCCGTGGAGGAACGAGTTGCGGTATCGGGCCTGGTACTCCCTGAGCTTGGTCGGATACACGAAGAAACGATCCTCGAGGGCCACCAGGTAGGTCATCCCGAGCTTGCCCTCGGGGAGTCGGAGGTCCCCGGCCTGGCTCGTCCCGAAGGCCGCCGAGGCCCCCTCCTCCGCCCGGAGGTCCGCGCCGAACTTGTAGCGCAGGTTGCTGGTCGCGTCCCGCCGCGCGTAGACCGTCGTCGGGTTCTGGCAGAGGATCGAGCCGTGGTCGGTGGTGAGGATCACGCGGCGCCCGGCCCGCGCCGCGTCCTTGAGCACCTCGAACGCCGTGGATCGCTCGAACCACGAGCGCGTCAGGTCGCGCAGGGCGGCCTCGTCCTTGGCGACCTCCATGAGGATCGGCGACTCCGAGCGACCGTGGGTCATGAGGTCCACGAAGTTGAAGACGAGAGCCACCACGGTCCCCGGCGTCTGGACGGCCGACTTCACGCGTCCGCGGACCTGATCCCCGTCCCGGTCGGTGAAGATCTTCTCGTAGTGGACCGGCACGTCGCGGGCGGTGATCCGCCGCAGCTGCTCCGAGAGAAGCTCGTCCTCGAACGCGTTCAGGCTTCCCTCGTCGTCGGACGAGTCCCACCATCCCGGATGCTCCCGGGCGATCTGGTCCGGATACCGACCGCTGAAGATGGCGTTGCGGGCGTAGGGCGTCGCCGTGGGGAGGATGGAGTAGTGGAAGGACTCGTCGATCTCGAACCACGGGGCCAGCAGCGGTGCGATGACCCGCCACTGGTCGAGGCGCATGCAGTCGAGGATCACGAAGAGCACCGGATCCGGTGAGAGCCAGGGCACGAGGTATTTCCGCACCAGGTCCACGGAGAGATCGGGACGCCCTTCGCCATCCCGCATCCACTCCGGGTACACCGCCGTGATCCACTCCCCGAAGTCCCGGCGCAGCTCCACCATCATGGCCTGCACCGAGTCGAGCAGCCCGCGCTCGTCGGCCTGCTCCAGGCGGATGTGCCAATCCACCAGCTCCGTGTAGACCTCCCGGAACTCGTCGGCCGTGGACGCGTCCTCCCGCTTCACCGAAAGCCGGCCGAACCGGGTGGCGAAGTCCTGGGCCACCTGCTGCTGCCGGATGGACGAGCCCTCGAGGATCCGCGTCACCACCGACAGGACCTGCCGCGGGCTCGTCGGCTTCACGAGGTAGTCGTCGACCCGCCGGCCGATCGCCTCGGTCATCGTGCGGTCCTCCTCGGACTTGGTCACCATGACCACCCGCGCGTGGGGATCCTCGCGCCGCAGGATCTCGAGCACCTCGAGCCCCCGCCGCCCCGGCATCTGCTCGTCGAGCAGGACCAGGTCGTAGGGATTCTCCCGCAGCAGGGCCAGGGCGTCGTCCCCGTTGCTGATGGCGTCGACGTGATACCCACGGGCCTGGAGGAAGAGGACGTGGGGCTTGAGGAGCTCCACCTCGTCGTCCACCCACAGGATCCGCTTGGCCCCTCGTGTCGCGGTCAGGTCTACCATGTCCTCAACTTAGGCCGACCCGTCGGCGCGACCAAGCTGGCCCGGGGTGCCGGTCTCGCGCCGGACGGCGGGCGCCACCTCGGTCCCCAGGAGCTCGATGGCGCGCAGGACGTCCGCGTGGGGGACGGGGCCGACCGTGAACTGGATCAGGAACCGGTCGTGTCCGAAGAGCTCGTGCTGGAACAGGATCTTCTCCACGATCTCCTCGGGGTCGCCGACGAACAGGGGGCCCCGCAGGGCCCGCTCGGCCTCGAGGCGGCCGGGCGTGGTGGGGGGCCAACCCCGCTCGCGGCCGATCCGCGTCATCGTCTCGGCGAAGGGGGGGAAGGAGATCCGGACGGCCGCGTCGGCGTCGTCCGCCACGAAGCCGTGGGAGTTGATGCTGACGGGCAGGCGGGCCGGATCGTGACCGGCCTTCGCCGCCACCTCGCGGTACAGCTCCACCGCCGGCCGGAATCGCTCCGGTGCCCCCCCGATGATGGCCAGCGCCATGGGCAGGCCCAACCGGGCCGCCCGGACGACCGAGGGGCGCGAGCCGCCGACGGCGACCCACACGGGGAGCGGCTCCTGTACCGGGCGCGGGTAGACCGGGCGCCCGTCGATGGAGGGACGATGGCGCCCCGCCCACGTCACCCGCTCGTTCGCGCGCAGCTGGAGGAGCAGGTCGAGCTTCTCCGAGAAGAGCTCGTCGTAGTCGCCGAGATCCTGTCCGAAGAGGGGGAACGACTCGGTGAACGAGCCACGGCCCGCCATGATCTCGGCCCGCCCGCCCGAGATCTGGTCGATCAGCGCGAAGTCCTGGAAGACCCGCACGGGATCGTCGGAGCTCAGGACCGAGACCGCGCTCGTCAGCCGGATGCGCTCGGTCCTGGCCGCCGCGGCCGCGAGCACCACCGCCGGCGAGGAAACGGCGTAGTCCGCGCGATGGTGCTCCCCGACCCCGAAGACGTCCAGTCCCACGCGGTCGGCCAGCTCGATCTCCTCCAGAAGCTCGGCGATGCGCCGCTCGACCCCGAGCTGACGACCCGTCGCGGGGTCGAAGCGCGCCTCGGCGAAGCTGTAGATCCCGATCTCCATCGTCGGCTCCGGTTGGTCCGGTGTCTTCGTGGTCTCGATCGCCGGATGGGCGAGCTCCCCCTGCCGTCCGGCACGGACCGTGCTCGGTCGGGCCGGTGGTGGCCCTGGCGGCACTGGCGCTCCGGGGTCGGGCGGGACAGCATGGTCCTGCGACCGACGTCCCGGACCCCCGGCACCCTCCAACCGACTCCCGATGCTCAACTACATCTGGGCGGCCCTGATCGTCTCGAGCCTGCTCTTCGCGGGCTTCTACGACATGCGCGACCTGGCGGAGGACACCTACCGCAACGGCCGGCCGCTGCCCGTGGAGCTGGCGTTCCCCGAGGGCTACGACCCCGAGGCCCGGCGCGTTCCGTTGGAGATCCGGGTCGACCCACGGGAGTACGCCGCCTTCTACGGCACGGACGAGCCCCCGGCGGCGGTGTACCCGGGCTACCTGCGACAGACGCAGGAGGGCAGCGTGCTGCGATTCGAGGGTGGCGCCGATCTCCCCGAACCGCTGGCGACCATCCAGGGCGTCTCGCAGTCCCGGGACGGCGAGCTCCAGGGGACGCTGGCGGCGTTCGCTCCCGGGGCGCTCGCCGCCGGCGCCCGGGTGGAGACCTCCGTACGCTTCGAGCGCGTGCGGTTCGTCAAGATGAACGCCATCGCGGCGGCGGCTCTCGACTTCGCCGAGACGGCGGCGGAGATCGCCCTGGGGCTCATCGGGGTGCTGGCGCTCTTCCTCGGCCTGCTCAAGATCGGGGAGGAGGCCGGAGTCATCCAGGCCCTGGTGAAGGTCGTCCGCCCGGTCCTCCGGCCCCTCTTCCCCGACGTCCCCGAGGACCATCCCGCCCTCGGCATGATCGCGCTCAACATGGCGGCGAACGTCTTCGGCCTCGGCAACGCCGCGACGCCGTTCGGGATCAAGGCCATGGAGGAGCTGCAGGAGCTGAACCCCTCCGAGGACACCGCGACCAACGCCATGGTCATGCTCCTCGCCATCAACACGGCGAGCGTCCAGCTCGTCCCGCCGGTCCTGCTGCTGGCGCTCATGG
>JASFUL010000515.1:0-4184 GCA_050050315.1 Gemmatimonadota bacterium | reverse complement strand
ATTCGCGAGCAGACGGTCCGGCACTACGCCATGCCGCGGTTCATGGGTCGCTGGGTGAACCAGGTCTCGCGCCTCCCGGTGCTCCTGCTCCTCCCGGCCGTGCTCATGACGCTGGTCCTGCTGGCCCGCGGACCGGTCGAGGACGCTCTCGGCATCCACCCCCACCCGGGATTCTACGCGGAGTTCTTCCCCCACTGGCTGCTGATCGCCTTCTTCGGGTTCTTCTTCACCCTGGCGATCGTGCTCGCCGTCCTGGGGGCGGTCCGCTTCTGGAGGGCGATGAAGGCGGCCGATCGGACGGTGGGGTCCGGAGCGGCCGAGGTGGGCCTGCTCGCGGCCATCCTCCGGGTGGCGCGCTCCATCGGGGCCCACGACCGCTTCGCCGAGTGCGAGAGCCAGCGGCCCCGCCGCATCGCGCACATCGCGGCGTTCTACGGCTTCCTGGCCCTCTTCGTGGTGACCGTGTGGGCGACGATCGACATGTACGTCATGCCCTCGCTGGGGGTCGAATCGCTCTACCCCTTCGACCTCGCACACCCCATGAAGTTGCTGGCGAACCTGGGCGGTCTCCTCCTGGTGGTGGGCGTCACCAAGGCGCTCCTCGACCGGCGGGGCCAGTCCCCCCAGGCTCCGACCACCACGGCCTTCGACTCACTCTTCCTCTGGATCCTGCTGGGCATCGGCGTGACGGGCTTCGTCGCCGAGGTCTTCCGCTTCACGGTCGACCCGGGAGCGGACGGGACCGTCGAGACCGTCGCGTACGCCCTCTACTTCGTCCACCTGGTGCTCGTCTTCCAGCTCCTCGTCTACCTCCCGTACTCCAAGTTCGCGCACATCGTCTACCGGACGGTCGCGATGGTCTACGCGGAGCACACGGGGCGACACCGGGCGACTCGTCGGCTGCGGTCCGGCGCCGGGGGGACGAGCGCGGACGAGCAGGTTGATCACCGACTCGCCCCATCCGGCGAGTCCCGCCTCGATGACGAGGTGTCCAGACCGCAACCCGTCACAGGATAGGAACGATGGCTCAACTCGTACGACCCCACGGCGCGGACGGCCGCCTCAAGCCCCGGTTGCTCGAAGGCAAGCAGCTCGAGGAGGCCCGTAGCAAGGCCGAGACCCTCAGGAAGATCCCCATGACGTCCCGGGAGGTCGGGGACGCCATCATGATGGGTATCGGAGGCTTCACGCCCCTCGAAGGCTTCATGGGCCACGACGACTGGAAGGGGTGCGTCACGGACTTCCAGATGGCCGACGGCACCTTCTGGCCCATCCCCGTCACCTTCTCGGTGTCGGAGGAGGTGGCCGGTCTGCTCAAGGAGGGCGACGAGGTGGCCCTGGTGGACCCGGACGAGGGCGCGACGATGGCCATCCTGACCGTCCGGGAGAAGTACACGATCGACAAGGAGCTCGAGTGCAGGGAGGTCTTCCGGACCACCGACCTCGAGCATCCCGGCGTAGCGAAGGTCATGGATCAGCTGCCCGTCAACGTGGGCGGGCCGATCCAGGTCCTGAGCGAGGGGATGTTCCCCCACGAGTTCGCGGGGATCTACCAGCGGCCCGCCGAGGCCCGGCACATCTTCGAGCAGCGGGGCTGGAACACCGTCGCGGCGCTCCAGCTGCGCAACCCGATGCACAACTCCCACGCCTACCTGGCGAAGGTCGCCATCGAGGTGACCGACGGGGTCTACATCCACCAGCTCCTCGGTGCGCTCAAGCCCGGTGACATCCCGGCGGAGACGCGCGTCAAGTGCATCGACGCGCTCGTCCAGAACTACTTCCGCCCCGAGCGCGTGGTCCAGGGCGGCTATCCGCTGGACATGCGCTACGCCGGCCCCCGGGAGGCCCTGCTGCACGCGGTCTTCCGCCAGAACTACGGCTGCTCGCACCTGATCGTCGGGCGCGACCACGCCGGGGTCGGGGACTACTACGGGCCCTTCGACGCCCACGAGATCTTCAACGAGGTGCCGCCGGGCGCGCTCCTCACCCAGCCGCTCAAGATGGACTGGACCTTCTACTGCTACCAGTGCGGCGAGATGGCGTCGATGAAGACCTGCCCGCACGAGGAGAAGGCCGTCCTGGACGAGGAGGGCAACCACGTGTCCGGAGATCGGCTCCTTCTGTCGGGGACGATGCTCCGGAAGATGCTGTCCGAGGGCAAGGCGGTGCCGAAGGAGTTCAGCAAGCCCGAGGTCGTGGCGCTCCTGCGGGAGTTCTACGCCGGGCTGGAGGAGAAGGTGGAGGTGAAGCTGCACGGGGCCGCGACGGGCGCCGCGGCCGAGAAGTAGGGCGAAGCGGCCCGGGATCGGAGAGGAGAGGGTGCCATGGACCTCATCAGCGTCGCACGGCGGAGCGGGCTGGCGTTCGACGTCCGCGTGCGCGACCGGGTGGTCTCGTGCGACATGGCACCGGGAGACGGAGGAGAGGGCGACGGGTTCAGCCCCGTCGAGCTCCTCGCCGGCTGCGTCGGAGCCTGCATGGCCATGGCCGTGCAGAGCTGGTGTGACAACTGCCGCGGCGAAGGCGGCGACGTCTCCGCGAGCGTCACGTTCGAGCTCCTTTCCGACCCGAAGAGGGTCGGCACCGTCGTGATCGACCTGGAGGTGCCGCCCGAAGTGCCCGAGGACCGGCGCGCCGCGCTGCACCGCGTGATCGAGACGTGCCCGATCCGGGAAACGCTGAAACGTCCGCCCGAGGTGGACGTGGAGATCGTGTTCAACTCAGAGGGATAGGCCGGGCCGGCTCGAGGGCCGGACCCAAGGGCGAGGAGACGACCGATGGAGAAGATCGAGCTCGGTGGCAAGATGCTTGAGATCGACGAGGACGGATTCATCCAGGATCCCGGCGCGTGGGACGAGAAGGTCGCGGTGGACCTGGCGAAGACCGAGGCCGTGGAGGTGTTGACCGACGACCACTGGAAGGTCGTGAACTACCTCCGGGACTACTACCTCGAGTACAACATGGCCCCGATGATCCGGAAACTCTGCAAGGAGACGGGCTTCAAGCTGAAGGAGATCTACGACCTCTTCCCCAGCGGCCCGGCCAAGGGCGCCTGCAAGGTCGCCGGGCTTCCCAAGCCGACCGGCTGCGTCTGACGAGCCGGACCGTCCGATGCTCGAGGAGCTTCTGAAGCAGCGAGAGGAGCGGATACGCGGCCGCTGGCTGGACGCCGCGCTGGCCGCGTATTCGCCCGAAGCCCGCGTCGCGTGGACCCGCGAGCGGAATCGCTTCGCCAATCCCGTGGGGCACAGCCTCCGCGTGGGGTTGGAGGCGATCCTCGGCGCAGTCCTGGACGGAGAAGCCGACGGCCTCCGTGACGGCCTCGACGAGATCATGCGCATCCGGGCCGTCCAGCGGATGTCCCCCCGTGAGGCCGTCGGCTTCGTCTTCACGCTGAAGGAGGTGATCCGCGACGAGCTCGTGGACGTGGCCCGCGCCGACGGAGGGACCCGCCGCCGCGATCCGCCCTCCGCGGCCGAGCTCGCCCGCGTGGACGACCGTATCGACCGGGTCGCCCTGGCGGCGTTCGACCTCTACGTCGATCACCGCGAACGGTTGAGCGAGCTGCGCATCCGCGAGCTGAAGAGGAACATCCCCTGGGCCGCGACCCGGGCCGCGGGCCGCGACGGGCCGTCGCCACCGCGCGGTCCGGCGACCCCCGAGGAGGTCGCGGCCACGATCGGGAGCGCCGGAGAGGAGACGCGATGAAGATCGTGACCCCGTTCGCGCTCGTCCTCGGGCTGCTGCTGGTGGGCATGCTCGGGGCAGCCATGGGGCTGGAAGGGCTCTTCGGGATCGTCCTGCCCTACGCCGCCGTGACCGTGCTGGTCGTGGGGGTGGTCTACCGGGTCGTGGACTGGGCCAGGAGCCCCGTGCCCTTCCGCATCCCCACCACCGCGGGCCAGCAGCGGTCGCTGCCGTGGATCCGGCACCAGAAGCTGGACAACCCCTCCACCGGACGGGGCGTCGTGGGACGGATGGCTCTCGAGATCCTCGCGTTCCGCTCCCTGCTGCGGAACACGAGGTCGGAGATGACCGAGCGCAACCGTCTGGTGTACGGCACCGACCTCTGGCTCTGGGCCGGGGCGCTGGCCATGCACTGGGCGCTGGCGGTCGTGCTCCTGCGCCACCTCCGCCTCTTCACCGAGCCCGTCCCCGGCTTCGTCACGGCCGTGGAGTGGGGC
>JASFUL010000514.1:0-4189 GCA_050050315.1 Gemmatimonadota bacterium | reverse complement strand
ACGACGCGGGCCGGATCGCCCCGGGGTCGGGCGCACGGCACGCCGCTCGCCACCTCCGGCTGGCACGGCGGCAACGCGCCGCCGTTCAGCATGACGCGGGCGAAGATCGAGAGGTCCCACGCGGTGCTGAACAGCCCGGCGTGACCGGCCACGCCGCCGATGGCGTCGGCGTTCTCGTCGTGGACGACGCCCCGCACGTGCACGCCGCGCCAGAGCGTGTCGACCTCGGTCGGCGCGATCCGCCCCAGCAGGGACGGGTCGGGGAGGAACCCGGTGTCCCCCATGCCCAGGGGGCCCCACACCCGCCGTTCCAGGAAGGCGTCCAGCCGCTGGCCGCTCACCGCCTCCACCACGAACGCCAGGGACATCACGCCGATGTCCGAGTAGACGGTGGCCTCGCCGGGCGGGTGCTCCAGGGGCTCGGCCGCGATGGCCCGGCGGTACGCCTCCCGGCCCTCCATCTCCAGGAACCAGCGCCGGAACGGGGGCAGCCCGGACCGGTGCAGGAGCAGCTCCCGGACGGTCACGCGCTCCTTGTCGGGCTGGCCGCCGCTCCACCAGGGCAGGTACCGCACCACCGGCGCGTCGAGGTCGAGGCGTCCCTCCTCCTCCAGGATCATGACCGCGGTCGTGGTCCCGACGACCTTGGTCAGGGACGCCAGGTCGTACAGGGTCGTCGGCGTCACCGACGTCCGGCCGTCCCAGTCGAGCGTACCGTACCCGCGCAGCCGGACGAGCCGGCCCCGCCGCCCCACGGCCAGCGCGGCCCCGGGCGTGACGGAGTCGGCCACCGCCGCCAGCAGCAGCGAGTCGAGGGCCCGGAGAGCCCGCGGATCCATGGCCACCGAGGCGGCGGGCGCCTCGACGGGGCTGACCGTCATGGGCAGGAGCGTGCGCCCCGTCGCGCCGCCGGGCGAGGGTGGGCCCGGGACCGGGGTCCCCGGGAGGGGCTCGCCGAGGACGCCGCGGGGAGGCTCGGGACCCACCGGCCGGTCCACGGCCACCGTCCGCCCGGGACGGACGTCGATGCCGTGGCCGATGGGGTACGGCGGGAGCTCGATCGGCAGCCGGCCCGTGACGGCCTCCCTCCCGACGAGCGCCCGGGCGGTCGCGCGCTGGGCCACCTCCGTCCCGGCCCACGCGAGCATGTACGCCCGGACCCCGGTGAGGGCGTCGAGGAGGTACGGATTCCCGAGGGAGACGACGACGGTCGGCCGCGTGGACCCGGCCTCCCGGAGGAACGACCGGAGCCCCGCGGTCAGCACGTCCTCGCCGGTCCCCACGGACGCCGGCAGGTAGAGCCCCACCACCACGGCGTCCGACGTGCCGAGGCCGGCCGTCGCTTCGCGCCACGCCTCCGGGGGGGAGCCGGGACCCACGCGGACGGAGACCACCCTCCCGGCGCCGCTCCGCATCTCCCGGTCCAGCTCGCGCCCGGCGACCAGATCGTGTCCCCGAGCGTACGTGACGCTCAGGATCGTGGCCGTGTCGCTGGGCGCGACGAGGGGGACCGCGCCCCGGAGGTCCCGGACCAGGGTGATGGAGCGCGACGCCGCGGTGTCCGCGAAGGCGAGGTGTGGGCCGGTGCCGACCCGCTGCGTGACGGCGTCGAGGTCGACGAAGGGGTCCCGGTGCAGTCCGGCTCGCGCCTTCGCCTCGAGCATCCTCCGGGTCGACGCGCGCACGCGCTCCTCGCTGATCCGACCCTCCAGCACGGCCGCCACGACCCCGTCGATCGCGGCCTCGTAGTCTCCCGGGAAGAGGATCATGTCGGCGCCGGCCTGCAGCGCCAGGACGGCCGACTCCCCCGTTCCCCAGGTATCCGAGACGGCGTCCATGGTCAGCGCGTCGGTGGCCACGAGCCCGTCGAAGCCGAGCTCGTCCCGGAGCAGGTCCGTGAGGATCTCCGGGGCCAGGGTGGCCGGCGGCAGGACCTCCGCTCCCGGGGCCGGCCGGGCCGACGCCCGCGCGGCGGTCGCGCCGTCGCCAATGATGCGGGGTAGCGCGACGTGGGCCGTCATCACCCCGTCCACCCCCGCCGCGATGGCGGCGCGGAAGGGGACGAGCTCGACCCGCTCCAGCGCGGCGAGGTCCCGGTCGATGACGGGGAGCCCGAGGTGCGAGTCCACGTCCGTGTCGCCGTGGCCGGGGAAGTGCTTCGCCGTCGTCTGTCCCCCCGCGGCCGCGGCCCCCCGCACGTAGGCGGCCCCCAGACGGGCCACGAG
This sequence comes from Gemmatimonadota bacterium, assembly GCA_050050315.1. GTDB lineage: Bacteria > Gemmatimonadota > Gemmatimonadetes > Longimicrobiales > Gaopeijiaceae > JASFUL01. The sequence goes on along the minus strand of JASFUL010000514.1, from coordinate 1,964 downwards.
ACCGGGCTCGCCCCCGAAGCTCCGCGTGTTGATGACCGGGTTGTCCGGGTTCGAGTTGACGTCGAGGACGGGCGCGAAGTTGAGCGGGACTCCCACCGCCAACGCCTCCGCCGCCGTGATGCGGCCGTACTCGTACGCGAAGCGCTCGTCCCCGATGGCACCGAACGCCATGGTCGGGGGGAGCTGCGTACCGCCTCCCTGGGGCAGGAGGGAGGGCAGCGCGTACTGCCCCGACAGGCGCATCCCCGGCCCCCCACTCTCGAAGTCCGAGGTGAACAGGAGGGGAACGCCCGCGGCCCCGTCGAGGGCGCGGCGCTGCAGCGCGTTCACCTTGGCGGCGAAGGCGTGGGGCGCGCCGATGGACAAGTACAGGCCTCCGAGGCCCTCGTCGACCATCTCGTCCAGCGGCTCGAAGGCGGGGCTGCTGGGCGCCGCGTAGCCTCCAGGAATCCACTGGACGACGAGCTGGGCCACCGCCTGACGCAGCGTGAGCCCCTCGAGGGTCCGCTCGACCCAGGCCTCCGCGGACGGTGCGTCCCCCGGCGGGGCCACCGACGCCTGCGTCGACGGACCCGGTCCCCCGCACCCGGCAACGAGGATCAGCAGGGTCGACGTCCCGGCGGCGGCCCGGCGCTTCCGGGACGGCGCGTCAGCGTCCACGACCGCCCTCCGCGGGGAGCTGGATGCCCGCCCCGATGTCGAACAGGGGCGGGAGCCGCGTCGGTGTCCGTCCGGTGATGTCGAAGCGCCCGAAGAGCGCGTCGGCCGCGGCCTTCTGGCTGACTTCGGTGCCGCTCCACGCGAGCATGTAGGCGCGCACGTCGGGGAACTCCTCGAGGAGGTACGGATTGCCGAACGAGATCACCACGTGGGGCACGCCGGACTCCGCCAGCTCCCGGAGGAACGACACGGTCCCCTCCGGCAGCGCCACCGTCCCCGAGTAGGAGACCGCCGTCACGTAGAGCGAGACCACGACCAGGTCCGAGCGGCGCGCCTCCCGGAGCAGCCCCCGGAAGACCTCGGCGCCGGTGTCCCGGTCGACCTCCTCGATGTTGAGGCTCGGGTACGTGGCGCGCAGCCGGGCGTGGAACCAGCGTCCGGCCAGCAGGTCCCGGCTCCTCCTGTGGGTCACCGCGAGCACCCGCGCCGTCCGCGTCCCACGCAGCGGCAGCAGGTCACCCTCGTTCCGGAGCAGCGTGATCGACCGACGCGCGATCGTCTCCGCCACCGCGGTGTGGGAAGGGATCCCGACCGCGGCGGGGAGGTCGGCGAGGTCCACGGTGCGGCGCTCGAAGAGCCCGAGGCGCTCCTTGGCGCCCAGGATGCGGAGCACCGACCGGTCGATCCGCTCCTCGGTGATGCGTCCGTCGGCGACCGCCCGGGCGATCGCCGCCACCGCCGTCTCGATGGAGGGGGGCATCAGGATCACGTCGGCCCCCGCCTGCACCGCCCGGACCGCCGACTCGCTCCGGCCGTAGCGCCGCACGATGGCCCCCATGTCCATGGCGTCCGTGAAGACGAGTCCGTCGAACCCCATCTCGTGCCGAAGCAGCCCGGAGAGAACCGGGGGGGCCAGGGTCGACGGGTCGCCGTTGCCGCCGTTCAGCGACGGCACCGCGATGTGGGCGGTCATCACGGCGCCCATGCCGGCATCGATGGCCGCCCGGAAGGGGCGGAGCTCCAGCGAGTCGAGGCGAGCCCGGGGGGCGTGGATGATCGGGAGCGCGAGATGGGAGTCGGTCTCGGTGTCCCCGTGCCCCGGAAAGTGCTTGCCCGTGGCGATGGCGCCGTGCTCCTCCACCCCCCGGACGAAGGCCGAGCCGAGACGCGCCACCTGCTCGGGGTCCTCGCCGAACGAGCGCACGTTGATGATCGGGTTCTCGGGGTTGGAGTTCACGTCGAGCACGGGCGCGAACGGGACGTGGATGCCAACGGCCCTGGCCTCGACCGCGGTGATGCGGCCC
>JASFUL010000513.1:0-4194 GCA_050050315.1 Gemmatimonadota bacterium | reverse complement strand
GTACTCCCAGTTGAAGACGTCGATGCCCAGGGGCTCGAAGAGCACACGGCGGGCGAAGGCGTCGGCGTGCTCGCCCGTGGCTTCGAAGATCACGCCGGCCAGCAGGTCCACGTTGGCGCTGACGTAGTCCCACGTGCTCCCGGGATCCTCGACCACTTCGCGCTCCAGGACCCGGCGGAAGAAGGCCGGTCCCGTCCCGTGCACGCCTTCGCGCTCAGCGGGTCTCCAGTCCAGCCCCATGGACATGGTCAGCAGGTGGCGCAGCGTCTCCCCCTCCCATCCCGGGCCGGTGGCGGTGGGCTCCCCGAGGAGCTCGACGAGGGGGACGTCGACACCGGCGATCAGCCCCCGGTCCATGGCCGCGCCGACCAGGAGGGACGCGACGCTCTTGGTGGTCGAGGCGAGGCGGTGCAGGTCGGCGGGCCCGTATCCGTGGAAGTACTCGTCCAGGACGAGCCTCCCACGGCGGACCACGTGGAGGGAGTGGATCAATCCCGCCTGGTCGTCGGCCACCGCTTGGACCAGCGCTTCGACCGCGCCCCGGTCGAGGTCGACCTCCTCGGGGGTGGCCGTGGGCCATCCGTCGATTCCCTCCTCCGGTCTCCGGTACCGGTAGGGGCCGTCGCCCGGCAGGGCCGCGAAGCCGGGAAGGTCCGAGGGGTCCATCCAGCGGAGCTCCATCTCCGGGCCCTCGTTGTCCCCGAAGGTCAAGCCGCCGGTGATCCGACCCCCCGGGATGTCGACCCGCCCCGTGTAGGTCGCGTCGGTGCTGGCGATGTAGAGCTCCAGGTCCGGGGCGCGATAGGACGCTCGCGTGATGCCGAGCTCGGAGTCCATCCTGCCCTCTCGCATCACGTGGACCGCTCCCGTCAGCGAATCCGGCGGGGTGCCTCGCAGATCGAAGAGGAAGGTGTCGCCCCCGGCCGTCCCCGCCCACACGCCCCGGGTGATGTCCTGGGGGGCCCGGGAGTCGGCCGACGTGCACCCGCCGGCCAGGAGGAGCGCGGAAAGGCTCGCGAGGAACGAGGTCAGGAGGGCCGGTGGCGCCCGGCGGGCCCGGGCCGCGGTGCTCATACGCAACATGCCGGCTCCTCCCGCTCGAGAGGTCAGAAGACCATGGTCGCGTCGATGGGTGCCCTCCACTGTAGGAGAATACGCCCGAAGACGGCGGCCACTACCGGGCTAGAAGCTCGAGCTCGTGATCTCGACGTCGGCCTCCCGCCACGCCTGCGCGAAGCGGGCCGCCACCTCCCTCGCCTCGTCGGTCACGCCCTGGGCTTCCAGGGCTCGGGCGAGCCCGAGCAGCGACCAGCCGTTCTCGCGGAAGCGCCCGAGGTCTTCGCGGTAGACGGTCTCGGCCTCCGCGGCTCGTCCGCCGCCCAGAAGCACGTCCCCCAGCTCATGGCGGGCCGGGACGGACCACTCGGGCGGCTCGCCGTACAGCAGGGCGTCCTCTGCGCTCACCGCGGCTCGCATGGCGTCGATCGCACGGTCGAGGTCGCCTGCGGCTTCGGCGATCCGTCCCTGCAGCACGGGCTCCGCGACGGCGAGGATGTCTCGCGAGAGGTTGAACTCCAGCCGCATGCCCTCGAGGGTCGGGTCGGCCGCGTGTGTCCGGAGGAGCGACAGCTCGGTCTCGGCGCCGGCCACGTCGCCCTGCGCGGCGAGGGCCCGTCCCCGGGCGTAGTGCCACATGGCCCTGGCGTGGTGCAGCTCCGCGTCGGGCGCCGGGAAGTCGAGGATCTCCGCCCACCGGCCGAATCGCACCCTCATCTGCAGGCCGCGCGTGATCCAGTGCTGCAGGAAGTCCATGCCGTGGGCGCCGATCATCTCGGCCGGGACGAGCTCGGAGATCCGGTCGGCCGACCGCACCGCCAGGTCGCTCCGCCCGGCCATCGCGGCCCCGAACGCCATGAAGTCGTAGTTGTGCGGGTAGTATCCGACCGTGTACATGCCGGCGCCGGGACGCTGGTCCCGGATGTACGACTCGTCGGCGTGGACGGCGTGCTCGTTGGCGCGGATCGCGTCGGCGTAGCGTCCCACCCGGATGTAGATGTGTCCGGGCATGTGGACGAGGTGGCCCGCGCCCGGCATGAGCCCGGCGAGCCGCTCGGCGCACGGGATGGCACGCTCGGGGTGCAGCTCCTCCACCGCGTGGATGTAGAAGTGGCACGCTCCCGGGTGCTCGGGGTTCGCCGCCGTGACCGACTCGAAGCCGGCCAGCGCCTCGGCGATGCCCGGCCTGAGCTCCCCTTCGTCGGTCCAGTAGTCCCAGGGACGCAGGTCCATCAGGGACTCGCCGTAGAGGACCCGGGCCTCCGGGTCGTCGGGGAACTCCCCCACCACCTCCGCCATCGCCCGGGTGTACGCCGAGTCGAGAGGGGTACGGTCGGCGGGGGGCGTGGCGGCGTACCGAGTCGCCTGCGCCCGGACCAGCGCCTGCTCGACCGGCGTCTCGTCGTCCAGGACGCCGAGCGCCTGGCGGGCGGCGTTCCAGGACGCCACGTGCGAGGCGGAGTCCTGAGGCAGGTTGATGTTCGGACCCCACGCCAGGGCCTCGCCCCAGTAGCACATGGCGCAACCCGGGTCCAACTCCTGAGCGGCCCGGAACGAGCGGGCCGCCTCGCCGTGGTTGAACGCGTAGTACAACCGCAGGCCCTGGTCGAAGTAGGCCTGGGCCTCGGGGACCTCGGTGGTGATGGTGTAGTGATGCGTGCCCAGGTTGTCGTACAGCGGGACGGTGTCCATCGGAGCTGGTCCGACGGCAGCCGTCAGCACGAGGAGCGTGAAGCTCATCGTTCGCCTCCCGTTATCTTTCTCGTCTTGCTTCCGACCCGGGATGCGTGGGGAGCGCCGTGGACCGGACAGGGGGGGAGTGGGGCCTTCCGGGGTTGCGGTGACATCCGCGACAGACTAAGGGTAATACCTCACAATGTAAGGTTGGAAGCATCGTCGAGTCTCACCGCGAATCCGAGAGGGGAGTGACCCGCGTGGGGAAGCTGCGGGAGAGCCGTGGGACCATCCTGATCCTGGGTCTGGCGACCGCCGGCGGCTTCGTCGGCACGAACGACGGTAGCGGCGCATCACTCCCCCAAGCCCCCCGGGACGTGGCCGGGATCCTCGCCGATCGCCCTCCGTCCCGCCCGGATGGCCCGGTCGGCTCCGGGCCACGTGGCCCCGGCCTCGGAGGCGGCCCCGAGCAGTGCCGCGCCACGGAGCCGAGGGACGCCATCGCGCGGGTGCGGAGCGTCTACGTGGAGGCGTTCAATGCGGGCCGGATCGAGGAGGTCGCCGCGTTGCACACGGAGGACGTGATCTCCATGCCGGCGGGAATGCCGGCGGTGGAGGGGCGTGCGGCTCTCCTCGACCACATGACGGCCTCGTTCGAGGCCGCCCCCGAGGGATTCCGTTTCACCTTCCAGGCGACCGATCTGCGCATCGCCGACGGGTGGGCCGTTGAACGGGGCGTCACCGGCGGCGACGTGGAAGGGTCCGGCGGCGGGATTCCAGCGGGGAAGTACGTCCTGCTGTACGAGCGCGGGTCCGACGGATGCTGGCGCATCGCCTGGAGCATCACCAACAGTGACCGCGCCCGGAGACCCTGAGGACCTGCAGCGCGACAACTCGAGCATCCGGTCCTCCAAGCTCCCGCGGCAGGACTCGAACCTGCGACTCGGTGGTTAACAGCCACCTGCTCTACCAACTGAGCTACGCGGGAATACGGTTCCTCCGACGAGAGTGCTCGTTCAGAGGAGCCCAAAAGCTACCCCGACCCCTCAGAGGTGTCAAGGCGTGCGGGAATGCTGCGAGGGGCCGACAAAGCCCCGCCGTTGCTGGCTTCCCGGCCGTATGGTCCGGGACCTCCATCGGCGGGTCGCAACCCCCGTTCGAGGATGCCCACGACGGCCGCCCCTATGTCGTGCCCACGCTCCCAGGCCTCGGTGAAGCGCTCGCGCACCCTGCTGGCCGCGTCGGGGCCGTGGAGAGAGGCCAGGGCCGGACCTCGATGCGGGAAGGGTCGTTGGAACCAGTGTGGGCCGAGGAGGACCCCCTGGGGGCCGCTCTCGGTCGAGAACACCGTGAAGTCCGGCGACCATCCAGCGAGGGGTGCCGCACGGATCTCGATGACCCCATGGGCGAGCAGGTGTCCCAGATGCCGTAGCGTGGCCCCTCTCGTCTCGTCCCCCAGGAGTG
>JASFUL010000512.1:0-4214 GCA_050050315.1 Gemmatimonadota bacterium | reverse complement strand
CATCTTCTACAACCTCACCTTCTTCCCCATGCACAACCTGGGCATCCATGGCCACATGCGCCGCATCTACGACCCCAACCAGTACGAGTTCCTGCAGCCGCTCCAGCCGATGAACACCTTCATCTCGTGGATGGTCTACGGACTAGTGGCTTCCCAGCTGCTCTTCGTGATCAACTACTTCTGGAGCATGTGGAAGGGGCCGAAGGCCGAGGCCAATGCCTGGAACTCGAACACGCTCGAGTGGACGGCCGCGCCGGCGGTCCCGCCCCACGGCAACTTCCCCGGGGGCACGCCGACCGTCTACCGCGGGCCGTACGACTACAGCCACCCCGGCAGCGACGAGGACTTCCTGCCGCAGAACGCGCCCCCCGGACCCGAACGGCTCGAGCCGGCTCCCGGAACGGTGTCGGTGTCCCCGCCCTCGGGCGCTTCCACGCACGAGACCGAGGAGACGCCATGAGCTCGCACTCGGCGGCCCTCTCCTCTCCGATGGCGGTGGACCCGCGGACCGAGCGCGGGATCTCGGTCTACAACCTGAAGCTGGGAATGTGGGTCTTCCTGCTGAGCGAGGTGATGTTCTTCACCTCCCTCATCGGGGCGTACGTCATCCTCCGCTTCGCCCACCCCGATCAGTTCGCGTTCCCCGGCGAGGTGTTGAACGTGCCGCTCACGGCGCTGAACACCTTCTTCCTGATCTGCTCGTCGGTCTCGATGGTCAAGGCCTTCGCCGCCATCCAGAAGGGCGATCAGAAGGGTCTGAAGCTGTGGCTCCTGGCCACGATCCTGATCGGCACGTTGTTCGTGGGCATCCAGTTCGTGGAGTACAACATCCTCCTCTCCGAGCACTTCACGCCCGTCGCCGAGTCGTACGCCGCGCTCGGGCGGGGCGTGCACGAGGGTCCGGTGGTGGGCGGCCCGCTCTACGGCGCGACGTTCTTCACGATGACCGGCTTCCACGGGGCCCACGTCACCATCGGCGTGCTCTGTCTGACGTTCGTCCTGGTGCGGGCCATGCGGGGTGCCTACACGCAGGCCGACCACGCCGGCGTGGAGGTCATCGGGCTCTACTGGCACTTCGTGGACCTGGTATGGATCATCCTCTTCACCATCGTCTACCTGATCTGAGGGGTGCCCGGGCCCAGGGGGTCCGGTCCTCCCACGAGGAGCACATCGCATGAGCGACGACCATGAACGGGGGGCGGTGACGGCCACCGATCCCGCCGACCTCGGCCACGGCGGCGGCGAGGACCACGGCGGCGGCGAGCACGGCGAGCCGCGCTACTTCCTCATCTGGGGCGTCCTGCTCGTGCTCACCCTCGCCGAGGTGGGGTACGCCTTCATGCCACTCCCCAGACCCGTGCTCGCTACGGGGCTGATCGCCATGGCCTTCTGGAAGGCGGCCCTGGTGGCGCTCTACTTCATGCACCTCCGCTGGGAGCCCCGGCGTCTGTGGATCCTGGCGGTCTCTCCCCTCCCCCTGATCGCCATCCTGATCCTCGCGGTGATTACGGAGTACTGAGTCCATGCACGACGGTCTGCGTCTCGGCATGTTCCTCGGAGGCCTCCTCATGGCTTCCGTTCCCGTCCTCTTCGGTCTCGGAGTCGGAGTCTATGTCCTCAAACGTCACCTCTCGACACGCTCCGCCGGAGAGTCCACCGAACCACCCCGGACCTGAGAAGGGCATGTACCGCGTCACCGGAGTCGTGGCCCGCGGGATCGTGGCCGGGATCGTCGGCGCCACGGCCATGGCCCTCTGGTTCCTCGTCATCGACGGCGTGCAGGGCGTCCCGTTCCGGACCCCCGCCTTCATCGCCCACTCGCTGCTGGGGCTGGACGAGGTGCAGGCCACGGCGGGTCCCATCATCTTCTACACGCTGGTCCACTACGCCGCGTGGATCGCGGTCGGCCTCGTCGTCTCGTGGCTGTTGACGCTCCTAGAGACGGCTTCGCCGGTGCTGCTGGGCCTCGTGCTGGGTTTCGCGCTCTTCGACATCGTCTTCTACGGCAGCGTGGTGGTCACCGGCGTGGACATCGTGGGCGAGCTGGGGTGGCCGCCCGTGCTCGTCGGCAACCTCGCGGCCGGCGTGGGATTGATGGGATTCCTGCACCTCGCGGGCGCGACGAGACCCGTGACCTGGTGGGTGGCGCTCGGCGAGAGCCGGGTGGTGCGCGAGGGGATCGTGACGGGCATGATCGGTGCCGGTGCCGTCGCCGCGTGGTTCCTCATCTTCGACCTCGCCCGGGGTCAGCCCCTCTTCACGCCGGGGGCCCTCGGCTCGGCCCTCTTCCTCGGCATCGACACGCTGGCGAACGTCCAGGTGTCGGCGGCGACGGTCACGGGGTACACCGTTCTCCACGTGGGAGCGTTCGTCCTGGTCGGCTTCCTGGCGGCCACCATCGTCTCCCTGGCCGAGAAGACGCCGCCCCTCATCCTCGGCGCCGTACTCTTCTTCGCCGCCTTCGAGGCGTTCTTCATGGGCGCGCTCGCGATGCTCGCCGAGTTCCTGCTGGGCGCCCTCGCCTGGTGGACCATCGCCATGGGCAACCTGGTGGCCGCCGCCGTCATGGGAGCCTACCTGTGGGCGAAGCATCCCAAGCTGAGAGCCGCGCTCGCGGACCATCCCCTGGACCGGAGCGACTGAGGCTCGGGGAGACGTCGGGGGACGGACGCGTTCCCCGACGGCACCCTCCGGAGGCCTCCGGGCGCACCCCCCACGCTGCCACCCCCGAAGTGTGGCAGGACAGCCGGGTCGTCGCGGCGGAAGGCGACGCGTCGGGTCAGGACCCGGGTCGGTCGGATCGGGGCGGCTCTTCGCGGTAGCCGACGAAGGTCCGGAGGCGTGCCAGGTAGAATCCCAGCGCCGCGGCGAGCACCAGGAAGACGGTCCCCAGCGCGAGAGACGGCCCCGAGCCCCTGACCCACCAGTTCAGTAGCTCCCACCCGGCATAGATCAGGCAGAAGAGGATGCCGAAGCCGATGAGCACCCGGTGGAAGCCGATGAGCGACGCCATGGGACGTCCCCGCAGTAGGAGAGGGAAGAGCGCGGAGTAGGATACGACCGGACCGCGGCACGTCGCCAGGGCTCCCGCCTGCCACACGGACCCTCCCTCACACGCCCCACGGGGGTCGACGGAAGCGGGCGTACACCAATTGTACAATGAATGTCTAATCACCTCTTGTACGATCGCGGCCGGTGTTGTACAATTACTGTACAGGTTAACTCAGCACTCCTTTCGGAGTGTCTAACGAATGTACAGATACAGCACGGAGGGAAGCATGCTCGACTCACGATTCGCACCAAAGGTGCTGCTCGCGCTCGGCCTCCCCCTCGTCTTCGCCGCGTGCGACGACGACGACAGCCCGACGACGGTCGAGGAGCCCGGGACGATCCTCGAGGTGGCCAGCGACGTCGGCACCTTCAACACCCTGACCACGGCCATCGAGGTCGCAGGGCTCGAGAGCGCCCTCTCGGGTCCCGGACCGTTCACGGTCTTCGCGCCCAGCGACGCGGCGTTCGGTGTCCTTCCGGAGGGGACGGTCGAGGGACTCCTCGCGAACCCCGAGACTCTGGCGAATGTCCTCACGTATCACGTGGTCGCCGGCGAGCTCTCCGCGGCCGACGTGGCGGCGGCCACCCATCTCGTGACCCTGAACGGTCAGCTCCTCGACGTCGTGGTGGACGGCGGCCAGGTGTTCGTCGACGGCGTGCAGGTAGCGACGGCGGACGTGGAGGCGTCCAATGGCGTGATCCACGTCCTGGAGGAGGGTGTCCTCCTTCCCGAGTCCCGGAACATCGTCGAGCTCGCGGTCGACCAGCCGGCGCTCTCGACGCTCGTGACCGCGGTCGAGGCGGCCGGCCTGGGGGGGACGCTGGGTGGTGACGGGCCCTTCACTGTGTTCGCTCCGCTGGACGAGGCCTTCGGGAACCTTCCGGAGGGGGCCCTGGCCTCGCTCCTGGACGATCAGGCCGCGCTCACCCAGGTCCTGACCTACCACGTCGTTCCGGGCCGTCTGACCGCTTCGGAGGTCGTCTCCGCGGCCAGCCTCACCACCGTCAACGGTGAGACGCTGGACGTGACGGTGCAGAACGACGGGACGGTCCTGGTGGGCGATGCCCGGATCGTGGCCGTCAACGTCGACGCCGCGAACGGGGTCGTGCATCTGATCGACCGGGTGCTTATGCCGGGCTCCTGATTGTCCCAGGCCGCGACG
>JASFUL010000511.1:0-4242 GCA_050050315.1 Gemmatimonadota bacterium | reverse complement strand
TCGCCGCTGATCACGTCGTAGACCGCGGCGACGATGGCGTCGACGGACGCGACGTCGGCCGGGTCGGCGGGGGGAGGCGTCGCGTCCTGGGCGTGGAGCCCGGAGGCGCCCGTGAGGGCGGCGACGAGCAGGAGCGGTGCGGGGAGACGTCGGAGCGGTCGGAGCATGAGGGCCTCGGCTGGTCGAGTGGGGGGTCGCGACCGGGGGACGAAACGGCGCCGGACGAGCGGCGCCTCGGCGGACGAACGGACCTCCAACCTACCGTGGCCGAGTGGCGCGGGTTTCAGGCGGAGCCGTCCTCCCGGGACAGAACGGCCCCGTCGATGCGCCCGCCGAGGCGCTCGTCCAGCCACTCCCGCTCCTCCCGGTACCATTCGACGAGCCCGTCCGCCGACGCCCTCGAGTAGAGGAACGGGGTCCCCCCCCGGGCGCGCACCCACTCCGCGTCCTCCTCGTCGAAGACCCGCACCAGGACCGGTGCCGACCCCGCCGCGGCCAGCAGCCGCTCGGCGTCCCGTGGGCGGCCGAGATGGGAGCACACGACGCGGGCCCGGGGCGTCCCCGCCCGGCCGAGGACCGCCGGATCGGTCGCGTCGCCCCTCACGGTGCGGACTCCCGCCCGCTCCAGTCGCGCCAGGACGGCCGGGTCCTCGTCCACGACCACGAGGTCGGCGCCCGCGACCACGAGATCCTCCAGAAGGGCCATCCCGGTGGCGCCGACACCCACGACCAGCACGTGCCCCTCCGGCGCGGCCTCCCCCACGTGGCGGGCACGGAAGGGGTGGCGGTGCAGGAGGCTCCACGCCACCCGGTCGCTCCCCAGGAAGGGCGTCCACACCATGGTGACCAGCGTGACGAGGGCGATCACCGTGAACGTCCCGGCACCGATGTGGCCGGCCAGCATGGCCGAAAGGCCCACGACCAGGGAGATCTCGCTGGTCTGGGACAGGAGGAGCCCCGCGGTGAGGGCGGACCGAGCGGTGAGGCCGGAGCGCTCGGCGAGGACGGCGACCACGGGGACGGTGACGACCGGCAGGACGAGCGCGAGGACCAGCGCCTCGACGAGCTGGGCGGGCGTCGGAACGAGGAGGAGGGCCCCCAGCGCCGTGAAGAAGAGGGCGGAGAAGAAGTCCCCGACGGGGGCGAGCCCGGAGGAGAGCACGCTGTTGACGGGGAAGCGCGCCAGCGCCACGCCCGCGAGGAACGCCCCCACGACCGTGGGCAGCTCCAGGAGCCTGCCCAGGCCGAGGAAGGTGAAGAGCACGGTGAACGCGGCGAGCATCAGGGGCTCCGGCTCGTCGGCCAGGCGCAGGAGGGCCGGAGCGAGCCAGCGGCGTACGACGAGGCCGAGGGCTCCGAGGGCCAGCACGGCGCCCAGGCCCCGGAGGGCTTCGGCCGCGCCGGAGTGGATGCCCGCGAGCACGGGGATGGTGAGCAGCACGAGGGCGTCCTGCACCAGCAGAACGCCCAGCACCAGCCGCCCGAAGGGCTCGAACATCTGGCGTCGCTTCTGGAGCATGCGCACGCAGACGAGGGTCGAGCTCGCCGCCAGCGCGAGGCCCACCCAGGCGGCCTCCACCCGCTCGAAGGCCAGGGCGGTCCCGGCCAGGAAGCCGATTCCGGCGAGCGTGAGGAACTGGACCGCCCCCACGAGGGTCGCCGCGCGGGTCTCGGGGCGCACCCGCCGGGGGTCGAGCTCCATGCCGTCGAGGAAGAGGAGGAAGGTCACCCCGACCACGAGGGTCTCGTCCACGACGGCGGGGGACAGGCCGGCGAAGCGACCCACGGCGATCCCGGCCAGCAGGAGGAAGGGCAGCGCCGGCAGCCCGAGAGCCCGAGCGATCAGGTGCCCGGAGGCCGCCGCCATGAGCAGGAAGGCGACGTCGTGCATCAGTCGAGGGCCCCCAGGCGTCGGACCTCGGCCTCCATCTCGCCGATGCCGTCCATGCCGGTGATCAGCAGGTGGTCGGCCCCGATCTCCACGAGCTCGTCCGCCACTGCGGGGTCGAAGGCGTGGATGCTGGTCGGGACGCCGAGGCGACGCAGCCGCCACGCCAGCAGGGCGTTCACGTCCTGGATGCGGAGCGCCGACACCACGAGGCGTGCCCGCCCGACCCCGGCACGCTCCAGCACCGCCGGGCTCTCCGCGCTCCCGTAGACGGTCTCGGCCGGCAGACCGTCCAGCTTCCCGGGGTCGGTGTCGACCGCCACGACGCGTTCTCCGAGGGCCGCGAAGCGCCGGGTGATCTCCCGCCCGAGCGTGTTCATCCCGATCACGACCACGTGGCCCTCCGGTCCGGGCTCGACGTGGTCGGAGACCCCGTCGTCGGCTCGTTGTCCGGGCGCCGGAGCGGCCCGGCGGGTCGGCGCGAGTCGCCGGTACAGCGCCGGCCCCCGGGGCACCAGGAGCGTGGAGGCGGCGATGGTGAGGAGCGCGACCAGGCCCAGCAGGGGGGCCAGGTCCGATCCGGCCACCCCCGCCCCGGTCGCCACCGCCGCCAGCACGAGGGAGAACTCGCTGATCTGACCGAGGTGGAGGCCGGTGAGGAACGCGGCGCGCCCGTCCCGACGGCGGCTCAGGAGCGCCGCGATCACGGCAGGTTTGACGACGACCGCGAAGGCCGAGAGGGCGAGGGCCGCGGGCCAGAGCCGGCGAACCGCCCCCAGCTCCATCCCCGCGGCCAGCGAGACGAAGAACACCGCGAGGAACAGGTCGACGAGGGGGTGCACGCGCCGCTGGAGCTCCTCGCCCCACGGGAGCTGTGCCAGGCCGACGCCGGCGACGAAGGCGCCGAGCTCGATGGAGAGGTGGAACGCCTCGGCCAGGAGGATGAACAGGAAGCACCAGGTGAGTCCCACCACGAAGAGGGCCTCGGCCGAGCGCGCCAGCCACCCCGTCAGGCCCGGAAGCAGGAAGCGCAGACCGATCCAGGTGAGCAGGCCGAGGCCCGCGATCCCGGCCGCCGCGCCCAGCATCCCCCTGGCGACCGCTCCCACGCCGATCGCCGTCTCGCCGGCGAGGCCCGCGAGGAGGGTCAGGGCCACGGCCACCACCACGTCCTGTACGAGCAGCACGCCGACCGCCAGACGCCCGTGGAGCGAGGCCAGGTCGCCCCCCCGGTCGAGCAGCTTCACGACCACCACCGTGCTGCTGAACGTCACGCCGAGGGCGACGAGGCCGGCGTCCAGCCCGCGGAATCCGAGAAGGAGGGCGAGCCCCATGCCCGCCAGCCACGTCACCGCGACCTGGGCCGTGCCCACCCCCGCCGCCGTGGCCCCCACGTCGCGGATGCGATCCAGGCTGAGCTCGAGGCCCACCAGGAACAGGAGGAGGGCGATCCCCAGCTCGGAGAAGAGCTCCAGCGAGGCGCCGGGCGGGAGCAGGCCGGTGCCCGGCCCCAGCAGGAGCCCCGCCACCATGTAGGAGAGGATCGGCGGAAGGCCCGCGCGACGGCCCGCGAGAGCCGTGAGAGCGGCCCCCGTGACGACGAGGCCGAGATGGACGAGGACGGTCGAGTCGCTCATGCGGTTGATGCCACCCGGCGGCCCTCCTATCGTTCCTGGGGAGTTCCCGACCCTCGGGCGCCTGCCGCGCACCCCCCTCTCTCCCGGCCGATGGCCCAGACCGAAGACACCCCCCTCATGCAGCAGTGGCGGGAGGTGAAGTCCCGCCATCGCGACGCGCTGGTCTTCTTCCGGGTGGGTGACTTCTACGAGCTCTTCTACGGGGACGCCGAGGAGGGCTCGAAGCTGCTCGGGCTCACCCTCACCAGCCGGAACAACGGGGCCGCGGCCCGCGTTCCTCTCGCCGGCATTCCGGTCAAGGCGCTGGACGAGTATCTGGCGCGCCTGGTGCGGATCGGGCGCCGGGTGGCCATCTGCGAGCAGGTGGAGGACCCCGCCGAGGCGAAGGGGATCGTGAAGCGCGAGGTCGTGGAGACCGTCACCCCCGGGACGGTGCTCCAGGACACGCTGCTGGCGGCGCGGCGCAACAATTTCATCGTCGCCCTGTCGCCCCCCCAGGAGGGCCGGCGCGGGGTCGCCGCCCTCGACCTGTCCACCGGCGAGCTGTCGGTCGAGGAGGTGCCGGACACGAGGCTCCCGCACGAGCTCGGCAGACTCGAGCCGTCCGAGCTCCTGCTGCCCCGCTCGGCCCGGGAGGTCGGGGCGGACCCGGTCCTCCACGGCTCGCTGGCGGGGAGTCCGGACGAGGCGGGAGCCGGCGTGGCCCGGACCTGGCGC
>JASFUL010000510.1:0-4247 GCA_050050315.1 Gemmatimonadota bacterium | reverse complement strand
CTGGCGGGGCTCGAGGATCTCGCTCGGACGGGCCTCGAGTCGCCGGTCCAGCTCCCGGAGGAAGTTCCGGATCCGGCGCCGATTCACCCCGAGGTCGGCGCTACCCTTCCGCGAGGACGACTCCATGTCGACCCGCGTCTGGGCGTTCCGGTCGAGTCGGATCCGGATCAGCACGTCGTCCACGAACCGGAAGACGCGCGTCTTCGCCTCCGCGACGATCAGGCCCTCCCGGTCGTCGGACCGGGTCACGTCCCAGCCGGGCAGCCCGCGGTGCGCCATCTTCAACGCGGTGTTCCACACCCGGTCGAAGGGGATGGCGTAGGTCCGCCCCGTCAGCGCCGGATCGTCGGCGTCGGGGTCGGTGGCAGCGTGGTTCTGGGTGAAGGCACGCCGCAGGAGCTCCAGGCTCAACGCTCGACCTGGAGCCGGTACTTGATGGTGACCGAGGCGGTGACCGTCTGCTCTCCCGGCTCCACGGGGGTGGGCGCGGCCTGCTCCATGGCGGCGTCCATCCGCATGTAGGCGACCGGCCTCGGCGGGGTCGGCACCTGGGCCCCGCCCCGCACCTCGAGGGGCGGTCCCAGCGGGAGACCGAGGGCACCGGCCATGGCCTGGGCCTCCTGCCGGGCCTTCGCGACGGCCGCGCGGACGGCCTCCAGGCGAGCCTCGTCGGTGTCCCGGGCTTCGAACGACAGCCCCGCCACGCGGTTGGCGCCGGCCTCGATGCCCGCATCCAGGGCCCGGCCCACCGCGTCGACATCGTCCACCGTGAGCTCGACGTGGTTCAGCGCCCGGTAGGCGTCGATGACCTGTTGCTCTCCTCCCCGCTCCGGCCGCCGGTAGACCGGCGTGAGCTGGTACCCGCTCGTCTCCAGGCGCGCACCCTCGAGGTCCAGGCCCCGTAGGGCGCCGACGACCGCGTCCATGCGGTCGGCGTTCTGGCCGGTGGCCTCGGCGGCCGTGGGTGCGCGGGTCTCGACGGCGAAGCGGATCCGGGCACGGTCGGCGGGCACGCTCACCTGGGCGGTGCCCGAGACCTCGAGGAAGGGCACCGGTGTTTCGCCGGGGGTCTGGGCCCCCGCCGGACCGGACGCCGCGAGGGTCGCGAGCGCGGTCGTCACCAGCAGTCGTCGCGTTTCCACCTTACGGTCCTCCCATGGAAGCCATATCGTACCGGCCCGGTACCGTGCTTGCACGCCGACGTCCGGGCGACGCTACTATACTCGACTCGGGCCGGACGACGGTCCGGACCGATCCCTCAATCCAGAACGGATGCCATGAAGGCCATCATACCACTCGCCGGGAAGGGCACCCGGCTCCGTCCTCACACCCACCTTACCCCCAAGCCGCTCGTGAAGGTCGGCGGTCGCCCCGTCATGAGCTACATCCTCGACGACCTGGTCGCCCACGGCATCCGTGAGATCGTGTTCATCGTGGGGTACCTCCAGGACGCCATCCGGGCGTACATCGCCGAGGCGTACCCGGACGTCCGGGCGCACTACGTCGTGCAGGAGGTCCAGGACGGCACGGCGGGCGCCATCAAGCTCGCCGAGCCGTGGGCGGACGAGGACCTGCTGATCCTCTTCGTCGACACCCTCTTCGACGCCGACCTGGACCTGATCTCGAGTCTCGACGACGGCTACGCCGGGGTCATCTGGGCGAAAGAGGTGGAGGACTACCAGCGCTTCGGGGTCATCGTCACCCGGGACGACGGGACCATGGAGCGGATCGTGGAGAAGCCGACGGAGCCGATCAGCCGTCTCGCCAACATCGGCCTCTACTACATCCGGGACTACGACCTCCTGTTCGAAGGGGTGAACCACGCCCTGGACAGGACGCCGGGGCCCGGAGGCGAGTACTACCTCACCGACGCGTTCCAGTACATGGTGGACCACGGGGCGAAGATCCTCACGGCCCCGGTGGAGGGGTGGTACGACTGCGGGAAGCCCGGCACCCTCCTCGAGACCAACGACCACCTCCTCCGGACGGGTCGTGGCGTTGTGGAGGACGGAGCCGACGTGGAAGGCGCGGAGATCGTGCAGCCGGTGCGGATCGAGGCCGGATGCGTGGTGAAGGGGGGGACGATCGGTCCCAACGTCACGCTCGAGAAGGGGACCCGGGTGACCGAATCGACGCTTCGGGACTGCATCGTCGGCGCCCGTGCCACGATCTCACGCTCCGACCTCCACGACTCCCTCGTGGGCGGTGACGCCTCCGTCGACGGCTTCCGGGGGAGGTTGAGCGTGATCGACCACTCGGAGATCGCGGGCTGAAGCGGGAACGGCGTGGGGGATCCGGGGTTGGGCGACGCGGGCGCCCCGACCGGGGCGTCGATCCACTCCCCACCCCGAACGAGAGATGTCGATGCATACGAGGCTTCCAGCGCTGAGTCGCCATTCGCTGACCACCCTTCTGCTCTTCGCGGCCGCGTGCGCCGGAGAGGAGTCCGCCGAGCCCGCGGAGGAGATGGCCGAGCCCGCCGGAGAGATGGCCGAGCCCGCCGGAGAGATGGCCCAGGAGGCGGCCGGGACCGCACCCACGTGTTGGGTCCGGGGTGACGTGGCCGACCGGGCCAGCCCCCTCGACTCGGCCACGGTCGAGCTCGACGGCGCCACGGTGAAGGTGTGCTACGGGGCTCCGTCGGCCCGGGATCGGACCGTGATGGGGGGCCTGGTCCCCTACGACCAGCCCTGGCGGGCCGGCGCCAACGAGGCGACCGCGCTGCACGTGACGGCACCCGTGACCTTCGGCAGCGTCCGGCTGGAGCCGGGCTCGTACGCCCTCTACACGGTCCCGGGCGAGTCCGAGTGGCGCATGGTCCTGCAGGATGAACACGAGCGATGGGGGATCCCGATCCCACAGGACGCCGACCTCGGCGCCGTGACCGCGACGCCCGAGGAGACGCCGGAGATGGTCGAGAGCCTCACGTACCGCTTCGAGGACGAGGGAGCGGGACAGGCGGCCCTGGTCCTCGAGTGGGAGAACACCCGGGTGGCGGTCCCGATCCGGGCGGCTGGAGGGATGTAGAGGGCCCCCACCGGCGCGGGGGGCGGCGGACGCGCTACAGCTCCTCGAGCAGGAGGACCGTGAGGACGGCCCGGACGATCCCGTTCGGGCCGTTCTCGTTCTGGTACCACTCGTCCGTCGTGTGGGCGTTTCCGGCCTCGCCCCCGGCGCCCATCGTCAACGCGGGAATCCCGAGCGTCATGGGGATGTTGGCGTCCGTGGACGACACCGCCAGCTCCGGTCTCGCCCCCAGGGCCCGGGTCGCCGCCGCGGCGGCCCGGACGAGGGGCGAGTCCGGGCGGGTGATCCCCGCGGGCCGGTTCCCGATGCACTCGATCTGCGCTTCCACGGGCCGCGCGCCCTCCGGGGCCCCCTCGTTGACCCGCGCGAGGGATTGCTCCAGCAGCCTCCGCATCTCCCGGTCCAGCGTCTCGAGCGGATCCGGTTCTTCGGAGCGGATCTCCATCTCGACCCAGGCCTCCCGGGGGATCGCGTTGATGCTCGTGCCGCCGCTCCATCGGGCAACGGTGAGGGACGTGGCCGGGTCCTCCGGCAGCTCCAGCGCGGCCACGCCGGCCACGAGCCGCCCCAGGGCGTGGATCGGATTGGGGGTCCCGAAGTCGACCCACGAGTGACCGCCCTGGCCCCGGGCGTGGACCCGATAGCGGCGTGATCCGAGCCCCATGGTCACCAGACGGCTCGTGCCCGCGCCGTCGAGCGAGACGAACCCCCGTGCTCCGCTCCCGGGGCCGTCCTCGCGAAAGAGGTGACGCACGCCCCGGAGGTCCCCCGACCCCTCCTCTCCCACCGTGGCGGCGAACAGGAGGGGCCGGGCGGGCGCGACGGGGCCCCGGACGAGGGTCCGGGCCAGCGTCACGAGGGCGGCGAGGCCCCGGCCGTCGTCGCTGATGCCGGGGCCCTCCAGGCGCCCGCCCTCGCGGCGCACCCGGACGTCCGTGCCCGCGGGGAAGACCGTGTCCAGGTGTGCGCTCAAGATCAGGGGGGAACCGCCCCCGGGGCCGTCCAGGAGAGCGAGCACGTTGCCCTCCTGGTCGATCTCCGGGGCCGCCAGGCCCGCGTCCTCGAACAGCTCGGCCATGCGGGCCGCCCGCGCCTCCTCGCCGTAGGGCGGCGCCGGGATCTCGGTGAGCTCGGCCTGCCAGCCCAGGGTCCGCTCGTCCCAGCGCCGGATCAGGTCCGCCGCCTGGCGGACGGGGTCGCTCGCCAGGAGCTCGCGGGCG
>JASFUL010000509.1:0-4250 GCA_050050315.1 Gemmatimonadota bacterium | reverse complement strand
CGGCCGCACCTGGCTCCTCGACGTGGCCCACAACACGGCGGGGGTGGCCTCCCTGGTGGATACCCTCGACCGCCTCACCCTCCCGTCCCCCCTGGTGGCCGCCGTGGGAGTCCTGGGGGACAAGGACTGGGGGACCATGCTGCCCCCCCTCCTGCGCCGCTGTTCGGCCGCCGTGCTCACGATTCCTCCCACCGCCCCGGTCGGCCGCCGGTGGGACCCCGACGCCGTGGTCGAGCGCCTCACCGGACCGGGCGCCGATTTCCGGGGAATCGCCGTTGCGCCCGGGGCGAGCGAGGGCGATGGATGCGTGCTCCACGTGGAGCGGGACTTCGAGGCGGCCCTGGAGCGGGCCCGCGGACTGGCCGGCGAGGGCACCGTCGTTGCGACGGGGTCGGTCCACACCGTGGGCAACGCCCTCCGCATACTCGGTCGTACGCCCTGGGGGCGTTGAACTCGCCCCCCATTCCGCTACATTCGCGGTCTATGGCTTCCACGGAATTCCAGCGTCTTCCGGGCTTCAGGGACTTCCTGCCGGAGGACCTGGCGGCGCGCGAGCGGATCTTCGACGCCTGGCGTCGTGTGTCCCGCCGGTACGGCTTCCAGGAGTACGACGGTCCTCCCCTGGAGCCCCTCGAGCTCTACACCCGGAAGAGCGGCGAGGAGATCGTCGGACAGCTGTACAGCTTCGCCGACAAGGGAGGGCGGGAGGTCACGCTCCGCCCGGAGATGACGCCCTCCCTGGCGCGGATCCTGGGCGAGCGCAGCCGCTCCATGAGCAAGCCCATTCGCTGGTTCAGCCTCCCCCAGCTCTTCCGCTACGAGCGTCAGCAGCGCGGCCGCCTGCGCGAGCACTTCCAGTGGAACGTCGACATCGTCGGCGAGGAGGACGTCCTGGCCGACGCGGAGGTGCTGGCCGTCGCCATCGACGGGCTGCGGGAGCTGGGGCTGGACCACGAGGACTTCCACGCGCGCGTCAGCGACCGTCGGCTGCTGGCGGCGATCCTCGGGGCGGTGGGCGTCCCGGAGGACCGTCGCATCGACGCCTACGGGGTCATCGACAAGCTGGAGCGAGAGGACCGCGAACGCAGCCGCCGGCGGCTCGTCGAGGAGGTCGGTCTGTCCGGGGACGTGGCGGACGCCGCGCTGGCCCTCTTCGAAGACGCGGCGGGCGGAGGGCTCGACCCTTGGCGCGACCGGTACGGCGAGCGCGAGGAGGTCGGACGGGCTCTGGAGCGCCTGGACGCGTACGTCGGAGCGCTCGAGGCCATGGGCCTCGGGGCGTACGTCTCCCCGGACCCCACGATCGTCCGGGGCCTCGCCTACTACACGGGGATCGTGTTCGAGCTCTTCGACCGCAAGGGCGAGCTGCGGGCCATCTGCGGGGGCGGGCGATACGACCGCCTCCTGGAGCTGGTGGGCGGGGAGCCGCTGCCCGCGGTGGGCTTCGGGATGGGGGACGTCGTGCTGGGCGAGCTCCTGAAGGTGCGGGACCTCGTGCCCCCCTGGGAGCACGGCATCGACTTCTTCGTCGTCGTCATCGTGGACGACCTGCGGGAGATCGCGCTCTCGGTGGCCCACGCACTCCGGGAACGCGGCCACTCCGTCGCGTACGCCCTGCGGGGGCAGTCGGTCCGGAAGCAGTTCTCCCAGGCCGGGCAGGAGGGCGCCCGGGAGGTCGTGGTCCTCGGACCGTCGGAGGTCGAGCGCGGGGTGGCGGTCGTTCGGGAGATGCGCTCGGGAGCCGAGCGCGAGGTCTCCCTCGCCGGCCTGCGGGAGGGCCGGGTGGACCGACGGGAGGAGGCGTGACGGCGCGGATGAACGGGAACGACGATCGCGACGGCGAGGTGGTCCGTCGGATCGCGGCCCGCGCCATCCGGCGTCTCGACGTGCTCGAGTACGCCATCCTGGGAGCCGCGGCGGTGCTGGCGATCATCGCCGGGGCCCTGGTCGCCGTTCTGCTGGACGGGACGACCGGGCTCCCCTTCCGCCCGACCTGGATCGTGGCGTCCCTCCTGTTCTTCGTCGTGCCCGCCGGCGTGGCGTGGTGGCGGGACCGGGACGTCCCTGCGACGGGTCCACCCGAGTCTCCCCCGGGCCCCGGGCCCTGACGGGTCCCCGCCGCGACGACACCCGGGTCGTGTCGCGGCCGTACCGGCCGAGCCCCGACGCACCGACCCAGCACCGTTTCCAGCCGCGAGAGAACGGGAGGACCAGAGTTCATGGCCGACGACAAGAAGCTGACCCCTCGGGACGAGGACTTCGCCGCCTGGTACAACGAGGTGGTCCTGCGCGCCGAGCTGGCCGACTACTCGCCTGTCCGCGGCAGCATGGTCATCCGCCCCTGGGGCTACGGGATCTGGGAGCGCATGCAGCGGGCCCTGGACGACATGTTCAAGGAGACCGGACACGAGAACGCCTACTTCCCCCTCCTGATCCCCATGAGCTACATGGAGCGGGAGGCGGAGCACGTCGAGGGCTTCAAGCCCGAGCTGGCCGTGGTCACCCACGCCGGGGGCAAGGAGCTCGACGAGCCCCTGGCCATCCGCCCCACGTCCGAGACGATCATCCTGGACATGTACGCCAAGTGGGTCCAGTCCTATCGGGACCTGCCGGTGCTCATCAACCAGTGGGTGAACGTCATGCGGTGGGAGCTCCGCACGAGACTCTTCCTGCGCACGGCCGAGTTCCTCTGGCAGGAGGGTCACACGGCCCACGCGACATCGAGAGAGGCCGAGGAGCACACGCTCCGGATGCTGGGGGTCTACCGGACCTTCATGGAGGACTGGATGGCCATGCCGCCGGTGACCGGGCTCAAGACCGAGTCCGAGCGCTTCGCCGGCGCCGTGCGAACGTACGGTCTCGAGGCGCTCATGCAGGACAACCGGGCGCTCCAGGCCGGGACGTCGCACTTCCTGGGGCAGAACTTCTCGAAGGCCTCGAACCTCACCTTCCAGAACGAGGAGGGAAGGGAGGAGCACGCGTGGAGCACGTCGTGGGGCGTCTCCACCCGCCTGGTCGGCGGCCTCGTCATGACCCACGGGGACGACGCGGGGCTGGTGGTCCCACCCCGTCTGGCTCCCACCCAGGTGGTCGTGGTGCCGATCTGGCGGAGCGACGACCAGGCGGCCCGCGTCCTCGAGAAGGCGGACCAGCTGAAGAGCATGATGGTCGACGCCGGCGTGCGCGTGAAGGTGGATGGGCGGGACCACCTGAACCCGGGAGCCAAGTTCTACGAATGGGAACGGAAGGGCGTCCCCTTCCGCATGGAGATCGGGCCGCGGGACCTGGAGAAGAACCAGGTCGTGCTGGCCCCCCGGGTGGTGCCGGAGGACGGGAAGCGCAAGCTGTTCCTGGGCGAGACCGAGGCGATCGCGGGTCTCCCCGAGCGGCTCGAGACGCTGCAGCGACAGCTGCTGGAGGGAGCGGTGGCTCGCCGCGAGGAGAACAGCTACCGGGGCGTCGAGGAGTGGGGAGAGATGAAGGAGATCCTGGACGGCGGCGGCGGCTTCGTCTACACCGGCTGGAGTGGCGATCCCGAGGTCGAGGAGCGCGTCAAGGACGAGATGAAGGCCACGGCCCGCGTCCTCCCGTCCGAGGAGTTCCAGTCCGACGAGCGGCCCGCCCGGTGCATCGGCGGAGAGGGTCCGGCGAAGCACGAGGTGGTCTGGGCCCGGGCGTACTGAGAGCCCGGGCGACGTGTCCGTGACGTCCGCGTTTCCCCGCGTCGACGGCGAGCTCCGCTGCGGTGGCGTCCGGCTCTCGGACCTGGCCGAGCGGTTCGGAACGCCGGTGTACGTCTACGACCTCGAGCACGTCGAGGCCCGCTACGAGGCCGTGGCGAGGGCGTTCCGGGAGGTCGACCCGCTGGTGGCGTATTCCGTGAAGGCCAACGGCAACCTGGCCTTGCTGGCCCACCTGGCGGAGCTCGGGGCCGGAGCGGACATCGTGAGCCTCGGGGAGCTCTACCGGGCCCGGAAGGCGGGGATCCCGGGCTCACGGATCGTCTTCGCGGGGGTGGCCAAGACGGCCCGGGAGATGGAGGCGGCGCTCGACGAGGGGATTCTCGCCTTCAACGTCGAGAGCCGGGGAGAGTTGGAGCGGCTCGACCGGGTGGCGGAGTCACGGGGGGCCCGCGCCCCCTTCGCCGTCCGGGTCAACCCCGACGTCCTGTCGCCGACGCCCCACGAGTACACCCGGACCGGACACGCGGAGTCCAAGTTCGGGGTGCCGGTACAACAGACGCTCGAGCT
>JASFUL010000508.1:0-4253 GCA_050050315.1 Gemmatimonadota bacterium | reverse complement strand
TGCCCGAGTAGTCGGATGTCCAGAATGTAGAGCCGTCCCAGGCGATCGTCGACATGCTCGCCACGCTCGTCGTGATCCCGCCGAGGTCGACGCCAGTGCTGGCACTCATCATGTGGATGACGGGATCACCGACCATCGTGTAATACACGATGTCGCCAACCACTACGATTCCCCTGCCGTTTCCCACCGCGCCGCGATAGGTGAGGTTGAGGTCCCCGGTCGTCTTGTCGAACTGCTCGATCGTCGCCGCGGCGCTGCTCTGGGCGTTGTTGCCCCAGAGCTCCGACAGCTCCTGTGCCTGCGTCTGCATCGCCGTGGCGAGGAGCGCGGTGATCGTGAGGAGGGTCGATGTTCTCAGCCTCATGCTGCCTCCGGACTGTGGGGGGGGTGCGGGCTTCCGAAACATGTAGGTGTTCGCGAACCACGGGCGCCCCGTTCAGGGCGATGCGGCCCGTCAGTCTCCACCGCTCGCCGTCGAGGTTGCAGCGACGACCAGCGAATCAGGCCCCTTTCTGGCCGGCTCGCCGGTTGCGCCGTGCCGGGCTCCGCGCCACGCGGACTGGCTGATCACGCCGCAGGCGAGCCCGGCCGCCAACGCCTGCGCCGCGGCCTTCGCCACGTTCAACTGGAAATTCATCAGACCCGCTCCCTGCACCACGCCCCTCGCTTGGAGCTCCACGACCCTCGCACGTTCCTGGAGCGCATCGAGGGCGAACAGACACAGAGCAATCAACAGCGCGATGACGGCGGCCCCGGTGAGGCCGGCGATGGCCCGAAACCGCCACCGCGGCGCCGACGTCCAGACGGCGGCCGCGGTCAGGAGCGCCATCCCGACCACCGGAAGAAGGAGATTGTTGGCCGTCACGCCGAAGGCACCGAAGCGCCACGACGACGAGGAGGGGTTGAGGGGCCAGAGATTCACCAGATTCAGCGCCGGGACGCCGATGAGCAGGATCCCCGCCACGTTCATGCAGCGCGTGGCAACGTGGCCCTGAGGGTCGCGCTTCACCGGGCGATCCTCCGCCTGTTCGGCAGAACCGTGCACACGCTCGGCCTCTGGGTCTGGGGCGCGGAGAGCATAAGGGCAGGATCCAACAGGTCGGAACTGCGTGCATGTTTCGTGCCGTCCTCGAGCCACCCGAAGCCCCACATTTGTTTCTCTTAGAGCAGCAGGAGGTTACAGGCTGTCCAGGGGATGAGTGAAGGCTGCGTCCGAGCTAGTCCTGAGGTGTTGCATCCGCTCAACACTCTGTCCCGCCGCTGTGACGCGCCCCCCCGTCGAGGGGACGACCCCGATGGCGCGTCCCCGCCAGACCCCTACCCGCCGATCACGCCGCGGAGCGCCGCCGCCGCCGCGAGGCCGAGGTAGTTCCCCACGGCGTAGCCCAGCAGCCCCACCGCGACGCCGGGCAGGAGGCGGTCGGTATACCCGCGGGCGCTGGCGAGGGCCATCGCGGACGCCGGGCCGCCCACGTTGGCCTGGGAGGCGACGGCGAGCGTCCGGAGGTCGAGTCCGACGAGCCGGCCGCCCACGAAGATCACCAGCCCGTGGATCGCCACGGTCAACAGGGCGAAGTAGAAGATCGGTGGCCCGACGGCCACGATGTTGGCGACGACCGAGCTCGCGCCGTTGCTCGCCAGAAACCAGAGCACCAGGAAGTTGCCGAATACCGCCGCGCCACGGAGCTCCCGGATCCTCCGGGACTGCGCGAGGAGGAGCGCGATGGTGGTGAGCCACAGCACGGCGGGCAGGGGCGTGCGCGCGGCGAGCCAGCCGGAGATCAGGAGCGTACCGAGGACGATGCTGAGAAGCCCGGCGAGATCGGTGAGCGACACCGTGCCGACCGTGCTGTAGAGCCGGCGATCCAGGGCGTGCTCGGCGCGTGGCGCCGTCCCGTCGACCGGGCCATCGAGCCGGGCTTCGTCGGCCGGCCCGGTCCCGGCCTCTCCCGCACCTCCCGGCCAGAGGACCGGGACCGCGAGGCACGTGGCCATCCAGATGGCGGTGACGATCACGTCCGCGGCGATCCCGGCGGTGAAGAGGTCGCCGCTCGTGTCGAGGGCCGCGCCGACCGCGGCGAAGTTCGCGCCCCCGCCGGTGTAGGTGGCCGTGTACTGACCCGCCAGCTTCCACGTCTCGGGCCCGATCGCGTCCGCCAGCGCGAGCGCGGAGACCGCCGTACCCGCCACCGTGCCGACCGCACCCACCGCGAACGCCGCCAGCATGCGTGGGCCCGCTTCGATCACGGTCCGGAGGTCGACGCTCAGCAGGATGAGCACGATCCCCGCGCTGACGGCCGGGCCGCCCAGGAAGTCGTACGCCGGCGAGGCGCCCGGGATGATCCCCACGTTCGAGAGCAGCATCGCGAGCAGGATGCCCACGAGGGCGGCCCCGAGGGATCGGAAGAGGGGGTAGCTCGCCTCGAGCCGGATCGCCACGAGGACGACGACGGCGAGGGCGAACAGCGCGCCCATCTCGCTCGCGATCATGGAGACGCCGCGTGGCGTTCCGTCGTGGCCAAGCCCCGGCTCCGGAATCGAAGGCTCTGCTCGAGAGCGGCGCCGGCCGGCGACCGCGGGCTCAACATGCCGGACACTCCCGTCGCCACGCCAGCCTCCCACGGCAACGGGAGCCCGGGTCCCGCTGTCCAACCCTGCGAGCGCACCACGAGCTCCCGGCGCGGTAGAGGGGACCCCGAGAGGGGACCCGCGGGGGCCCGGGGTCCATCCCATCCCGGCACGTGACATCGAGGGCCTGGCCATGTCGACCCTGGTCGCGAACCTCCGCTTCGCCTTGCGCTCCTTCCGGCGCTCGCCCCTCCACGCGATCGTCACCGTGCTGATCCTGGGTGTGGGGATCGGGGCCGTGACGCTCATGTTCAGCGTCCTGAACGCATCGGTGCTCAGGCCCCTTCCGTTCCCCCAGCCGGACCGCCTGGTGTGGCTGTGGAAGGCCAGCGACGAGATCCCGAGAAACTCCCTCTCCTGGGACGACTTCGAGGACTACAGGGAGTCCGTGGATGCGTTCGAGGATCTCGCGGCCTATCAGCTCTTCTACCCGAGGTTGGTGTTGTCGGGCGCGGAGGATGGCACGCGGGTGATCGCCAACCAGGTCACGCCCAACTTCTTCTCCGTCCTGGGCGTCGCGCCGATCCTCGGCCGGGCGTTCCGCTGGGACGAGGCGGTGGAGGGAGGCCCCCGCGTGACCATCCTCGGCCACGCGCTCTGGGAGGCGCGGTTCGGCGCCGACCCCTCCATGGTGGGTCGCGCCATCCGCCTGGACGGCGAGCCCGTGGAGGTCGTGGGCGTCATGCCGGAGGGCTTCGCGTTCCCCGCGGACGGCGTGCAGCTCTGGTTGCCCGTGCGGGAGGGGGAAGGCGCGACCCGGGGCAGGGGCAACAACAACTTCCAGGCCATCGGCCGGTTGCAGGACGGCGTCGCCCTGGCCACAGCCCAGGCCCGGGTGGACGTGGTGGCCGCCCGCATCCAGGCGTCCAATCCCGACTTCGCCGAGTGGTATCATTGGCTCCAGCCCTTGCACACGGTCCTTTTCGGTGAGACGAAGACGGCCCTGCTCCTCCTGCTGGGCATCGTGGCGCTGGTCCCGCTCGTGGCCTGTGCGAACGTGGCGTCCCTCGCGCTGGCCCGGGCCACGGCACGCACGCAGGAGCTGGCGACGCGGCGGGCCCTGGGGGCCGGCAGGAGCCGTGTCGTGGGGCAGCTCGTGGTGGAGAGCGCTCTCCTGGCCCTCGTGGGCGGAGCCCTCGGACTCGGGATCGCCCAGGTCGGCGGCCGGCTCCTGCGGTCCGTGGGCCCGGCGTCCATCCCCCGACTGGGCGAGGTCGGCGTGGACCCGACGGTGCTGACCTTCGCCTTCCTGGTCTCGCTCCTGACCGTGCCGCTCTTCGGCGTCCTCCCCGCGCTGCGCGGATCGGGCTTCGACCTGGCCGATGCGCTTCGGTTCGGCGCGGGGCGGGGTGGTCCGGGGCGGAGTGGCCGCGCCCGGTCCGCCCTGGTGGTGACGCAGGTGGCCCTGTCCATGGCGCTGATCTTCACGTCGGCGCTCCTGGTCCGGAGCCTCGAGTCCCTGGACCGGGTCGACCCCGGATTCGACCCGGACCGGCTTCTCACGGCCCGGGTCGAGCTCCCCGGCTACAAGCACGCCTCCCGGGAGGAGCTGGGTGTGGCGTGGGAGGGGACGCTGGGACGGATCGCCGCCCTCCCCGGTGTGGAGGGCGTCGCCGCCGCCGACT
>JASFUL010000507.1:0-4253 GCA_050050315.1 Gemmatimonadota bacterium | reverse complement strand
GAGAGCGTCTGGCGCCTCGAGGTGTACCCCGACGCCGTGCCGGTCGGTGACCCGTTCGAGCGGCCACGGCTGGACCGCGTGGTGACCCGGGCCATCCACCGGGCGTGGCCGATGCGGATCGACCTCTCCGACCTGGGTCCCTCCTTCACGGTGCAGCCCGTGACGGGAGGGAACGCGGAGCCCACCCGTGCGGTCGACGGTCGCTTCGTCGTCCGCCCCGGCGTCTACGTCCTCGGCGCGGACGGCCCCGTCGAGGCCGGCACGCTCCCCACCCGCCTGGGTCGGATCGCATTCGACGAGTGGGTGGCGCCCGAGACGGATCCCCTCGGGACCCGGGTGCTCGTGCGAGCGCCGGCCGAGCACGTGGCGGGCGAACCGCTCCGGGTCGAGGCGGGCGTGGTCGCGGAGTCGCCGCCGGACTCGGTGCGGTTCTGGCTCGCCGCGGGGGCGCGGGGCGGCTTCCGGTCGTTTCCCATGGAGCGAACCCGGGCCTACACGTGGAGCGTCACCCTCCCACCCGGAGCCCTGGGACGCGGCCTCCACCGCTACCTCGTCTCGGTCCGCGAGGGCGATGCCACGACGACCTTCCCCGGGGGTGTCGCCGGGCGTCCCGGAGATTGGGACTTCTCGGTGGAGGCACCGGGCCGGCTGACCGCCGTGGGTCCCGCGACCCCCCTGCGGCTGTTCCAGCCCGGGCGGGACGTGGGGCGGCTGTCCTTCAGCCGCGTCGGCGACGGCTGGCGCCAGGGGATCTTCCGGATCGTGCCGTCCGAGGCCACCGGGACACCGTCGCTCCACCTGGAGCTGCCCTTCGACGTCGGCGGGATCACCCCGGAGGACTACACGACGTCGTTGTTCGTGGGAGACCGCGTCCGGAGTCGTGGGGA
Organism: Gemmatimonadota bacterium; assembly: GCA_050050315.1. Taxonomy (GTDB): domain Bacteria; phylum Gemmatimonadota; class Gemmatimonadetes; order Longimicrobiales; family Gaopeijiaceae; genus JASFUL01. Next base: position 3,366 of record JASFUL010000507.1, on the reverse strand, counting down.
CGCGGTGGGCGCCGCCGACGCCCTGCGGCTGCGGATCCGGGGGCTCGGACCGGACCAGACCGTGCACGTCACGCTGGTCGAGAAGGACGGCACGAGCTGGGGCGCCCGTCTGAACCCGGGCACCGCCTGGTCGGAGATCTCCGTCCCGCTCGACGAGCTCCGGGTCGCGCGGGGCGTCAAGCTGCCCCAGGGATTCCCCGGGAGCTGGAACTACTGGCTGGAGCCGGCGGACGGACGTGGAGGGCCCGAAGACGGGGTCCGCATCGGCAACGTCGAGCGGCTGCAGCTCTCCCTGCGCGCATCGGACGCCGGACCCGCGGCGACCTGGGGCATCGAGGTGGAGTCGGTTACGCTCCACTTCGGGCGCCCTCCCACGCCCTCCGGCCGGAAGGACCCATCGTGAGGACCCGCGCCTGCCGACGCCCGTTCGAACGCCCACCACGACCGAAGGGATGACCGCCGTGCAGAAGCCCCGTCTCAGCTTCCCCCAGATGTTCAACATGAGCTTCGGGTTCCTGGGCATCCAGTTCGGCTGGGGCCTGCAGCTCGCCAACATGTCGGCGATCTACGAGAAGCTCGGGGCGGCCCCCGAGGACGTGCCCCTTTTGTGGCTCGCCGCGCCGATGACCGGGCTTCTGGTACAGCCGGTGGTGGGCATCCTGAGCGACCGTACCTGGGGACGGCTGGGGCGGCGGCGGCCGTACTTCCTGGTCGGCGCGATCCTCGCGTCCGTGGCGCTCTTCATCATGCCGACCTCCACGGCGCTGTGGATGGCGGCCACCCTCCTCTGGGTGTTGGACGCGTCCATCAACGTGTCCATGGAGCCGTTCCGGGCCTTCGTGGCGGACAAGCTCCCGGAGGAGCAGCGGACGACGGGCTTCGTGATGCAGTCCTTCTTCATCGGGATCGGCGCCAGCCTCGCCAACGCGCTGCCCCTCATCCTCCGTTGGCTCGGCGTCACGGGCGAGACCGCGGGAGGGATCCCGCTCACGGTGAAGTACTCGTTCCAGATCGGCGCGGCGGCGTTCCTGGTCGCCGTGCTCTGGACCGTGATCACCACCGACGAGTACCCGCCGGAGGACATGGAGGCGTTTGAGCGCGAGAAGCGCGAGCGCGGAGGCGTCGGCAGCCTCGTCGCGGACATCGGGCGCGCGATCCGGGAGATGCCCGCGACGATGCGCCAGCTGGCCGTCGTCCAGGTCTTCACCTGGCTCGGGCTCTTCTGCATGTGGATGTTCTTCGTCCCCGCCACGGCTCGTCAGGTGTTCGGCGCCACCGACCCGGCCTCGGAGCTCTACACCCGGGGCATCGAGTGGGGAGGGTTCGCGTTCGCGTTCTACTCGATCACGTGCTTCGTCGTGGCCTTCGCCCTGCCCGGGCTGGCGGCCCGCACCAGTCGCAAGTGGGTGCACGCGGGCTCTCTGGTCGTGGGAGGATTGGGCCTGCTCTCGCTCTACCTGATCCGGGACCCCTACGTGCTCCTGACGACCATGGTGGGCGTCGGGGTCGCATGGGCGTCGATCCTGGCCATGCCGTACGCGATCCTCTCCGACTCCCTCCCTCCCGAGCGGATGGGCGTCTACATGGGCATCTTCAACGCCTTCATCGTGATCCCCGAGATCATCGCGGCGCTGGCCTTCGGCCCGCTCATCCGCACCCTGTTCGGGGAAGCCAACCCGAACGCGCCGCTCTACATGGTGCTCCTCGGAGGTGCGTCCCTGGTGGTGGCGGCCCTCTCCGTGGCGTTCGTCGACGACCCCGGGGGGGACGTGGTCGCGACGCCCCTGGAGGGAGCCTCACCCGAGTCCGCCGTCCCCGCCACCTGAGCGCGCCCCGACCGCTCACGCCGTCGACTTCGAGCGAATCGCGGGGGACCTGCGACCCGCCGAGATCCGCGACGGTCGACGTCACCGCGTTGAAACGTTGACAGGGTGTGGGGACGGCATGAATGTACCGATGAGCGTTGTCCGGCAACGCCTGTCGGATTGCGCCTTGCGGCGCCCCCGCGGCTGATGCGCGCACGTCGGATCCCGACATCGTCACGAGCGGAGGAAGGGCCTTCACCGGGACCGTCGACGGGGACGGTCGATGCCGCGTGGGATCCCTATCGTGGAGCGTTACGACCGACCTCCCACGTCGGTCCTCACGCTGTCAATTCGACCATGCGGTGGAGGACGGATGATGAAGATTCCTCGTGCGATCCCGGGCGCGCTCCTGGCGGGCCTCCTGCTCGCGGGACCCCTGAGCGCCCAGACCACAGGCACCCTGGTTGGGCGGGTCCTGGACGGCATGACGCTCGAGCCCATCGCCGACGCGGCGGTGAGCGTGGCGACGACCGGCGGCTACACCCAGTCCAACGGCCGCTTCTCGATCGCGGGCATCCCCGTCGGGACGCACGTCATCCAGGTCACGCGGATCGGCTACGCCCCGGCGACCCAGGAGGTCACCATCACGGCCGGGCAGACGACGACCGTCGAGATCCGGCTGTCACCCGAGGCGCTGGCCCTGGAGGAGCTCGTGGTGACCACGGGCTACGGCGAGCAGGAGGTCGGGGACCTGACCGGGGTGATCGAAGCGGTCTCCCCGGAGGAGTTCAACACCGGCCGCGTGGTCAGCCCCGAGCAGCTCATCCAGGGCAAGATCGCCGGCGTCCAGGTCTACGACAGCGGTGAGCCGGGCGGCGGGATCTCGATCCGGATCCGCGGCGGCACCTCCATCACCAGCAGCAACGAGCCGCTGTTCGTGGTGGACGGCATCCCGCTGACGGTCGGAGGGGGAATCTCGGCGGGCCGGAACCCGCTGAACTTCCTCAACCCCGAGGACATCGAGAAGGTGACGGTCCTCAAGGACGCCTCGGCCACGGCCATCTATGGCTCCCGTGGGGCCAACGGCGTAGTGATGATCGAGACCAAGGCCGCGCGCGACGTGGTCGAGGGTCGGGGCAGCCGCCTGACCTACACCGGCAGCGTCTCCGGCTCGACCGTCGTCGACGAGCCGAACATGCTCACGGCCGAGCAGTTCCGCTCCGCCGTCCAGCAGTACGCCCCCTCGGCGATGAACCTCCTCTCCAACGCGAACACGGACTGGCAGGAGGCCGTGCAGCGCAACGGGGTCGGGCAGGAGCACACGGTCGCGTTCGCGGGCGCGACGCCCGACCTGGAGTACCGGCTGTCGCTGGGCTACCTGAACCAGGACGGCGTCCTGATGGGCTCGAACACCGAGCGCACCACGCTGGCACTCAACTACGGCCAGGGACTCTTCGACGACCGTCTCCGGGTGACGGCGCACCTCACCGGCTCCCGGTCCGACGACCAGTTCACCCCCGGAGGCGTGGTCGGCAACGCCACCCAGTTCGCCCCCACGCAG
>JASFUL010000506.1:0-4261 GCA_050050315.1 Gemmatimonadota bacterium | reverse complement strand
GATGCGCATGTCGGTCGAGGGGTTCGGGTCGGAAGCCGGTCGAAGGGTCCAACGTAGCGTCGCACGGTGCGCGCGTCTTGAACGAATCGGAAGCCCGTGGTGACCCTCGATCAGGCGGGCGCCGGCGCGGCCACGCTCCGGCTCGGGCCGCCTCCGTCCTCCGTCCGGCCCCGGGTGGAGCATCTGTGGGTGGACGTGGTCCGCCCCCCGGCGGGAGGCGGCGACGTCGGCGCTCGGCCCGGCGGGGCCGGCTCGGGGCGCGGGTGGCGGATCGTGTCGGATCACTGCTCGCACGTCCTCTACCACCGCACCCGCCGCGACGACGGGAACGTCCGACATCGCCTGGCCCTGGTCGGCCCCCGCACCGTGGCCGTGGACGTCGACCGGAGCGGTCGCCTGCTCACGGCGGGCGTCAGGTTGCGTCCGTGGGCCGTGCCCGGGCTGTTCGACATCCCGGCGGGGGAGCTCACGGACCGCTCGGTCCGCCTCCGCGAGATCCTAGGCGAGGAGGCGCTCGAGCTGGAGGCGCGCCTCGGGGAAGCGTCGGAAGAAGGCGCGCTGGCGGTACTCGCCGGATGGCTGGCCCGACGCCCGGCCCGGGCCGAGTCGGCGGCCGAGCGCCGGGCCCGGGCGGCCACGGAGACCCTCCGACGGGCCGGCGCGTCGTGCGCGGGAGCCGCGCGCCGGGCGGGGATCAGCGCCCGGGCTCTGCGCACCTTGATGCGCGAGCAGGTCGGTCTCGCGCCCAAGGCCTGTGCCCGCGTGATCCGGCTCCACTCGGCTCTCCGCCGGGCGGCGACCGCGGGCCGGTCCGTCCCGTGGTCCCGGGTAGCGATGGCGAGCGGCTACGCGGACCAGCCCCACCTCATCCGCGAGTTCCGCCGCCTGCTCGGGGAGACACCGGGAGCCTGGCAGGCGCGGGCGGGGAGCGCCCCGGTTCCCCGCGACGTCGCGGGCGCGCGACGAGACCGGGTGTCGCCGCTACGTCACTCCGGCGCACCGTCCGGCGCGTGAGCCCCTGGCGGAGGGGTTCGGTGCGCCTCAGCCGAGGGCGTCGACCAGGCGGGTGGCAGCTTCGTCGAGGGTCTTCTCGTCGAATCCGCCGAACCCGAGGACGAGAGCGTCCCGGCGCCGGGTGCGTTCGGCGAGCTGGCTGAGGGCCAGCGCCGTCACTCCCACCTCGTCCGCCCGTCGCACGGCCTCCGCCGCCGAGCGACCGTCGGGCAACCAGAGCAGCACGTGGGTCCCCGCGTGGGGGGTGGAGAGCTCCATGCGCCCGTCCAGAGAGCGGCGCAGGGCGCACACCAGACCGTCCCGGCGATCCCGGTGCACCTGGCGGAGCTTCCGGATGTATCGGACGAGCTGACCGTCCTCGATGAAGCGGGCCAGCGTGAGCTGGGGAAGCACGTCCGGATGCCGGAGCCGCAGGCTTCGTAGCGCGAGGAACGGTTTGACCAGCGGGGTCGGCAGGATCGCGAATCCGAGCCGTAGGAGGGGACCCAGCAGCTTGTTGAAGGTGCCCACGTACACCACCCGGTCGTGCTCGTCCATGCTGAGCAACGACGGGAGCGGGCGCCCCTCGTAGCGGTACCACCCGTCGTGATCGTCCTCCATGACGTACGCGTCCCGCCGGCTGGCCCATGCGAGCAGCGCCTCGCGGCGGGCCATGCTCATCGTGTGCCCGAGGGGGAACTGGTTGGAGGGAGTCACGTAGGCCAACCGGGCCCGGGGGTGCGCCTCCGCGCCCTCGTCGATCCGCATCCCTTCTTCGTCCACCTCCACCGAGACGACCTCGCAGACCTGCTCGAGGACCTTTCGTGCCTCCCGGTAGCCCGGGTCCTCGAAGAGCACCGCGTCGTCCCGGTCGAGGAGAAGCTCGGCCAGGAGATGGAAGCTCTCCTGGGCGCTCGACGTGATCACCACGCGGTCGGGATCGATCCGCCCCCCTCGCGTCCCCGAGATCAACGAAGCGATCGCGCGTCGGAGCGCGAGCTCGCCTGCCGGGTCGGTCTTTCGGAGCCTCCGCGCCTTGGCCTCGACGGCCGATTCCTCCTCCCGCCAGGCTTCGCGCGGCAGCTCGTCGCCCGCCGGCACTCCGGGCAGGAAGGGGCGCGGCTCCTCTCCCCGCTCGATCTGCGAAGCTCGCTCCACGAGCTCCCGTCCCCGGGACGACAGGGGCTCGCGGGCCGCCGGAGCCATCGTGGCCCCTCCGGAGTGGGACGGCTCGCCCGACGGAGCTCGGAGGAGCCGATCGGGCAGCTCGTCCGCGACCCACGTTCCAGCGCCGACCATGGACTCCACGTACCCCTCCGCCTGCAGCAGCCGATAGGCTCGGATCACCGTCATCCGCGCCAGATCGAGGTCCTCGGCCAGGCTCCGCGTGGAGGGCAGGCGCGTCTCCGGGGGAAGACGGCCCTCCACGATCGCACCCCTCAGAGCGTCGTAGAGCTGCTCGTAGAGGGGCGTACCGTTGCGTCGCAGGTGGATGAGGGGAATGAGCCCGTCGCTTCTTCGCATCGTCCCGGTGGGGCCTGGTCGTCCCGCTTGGGTGTGGTCCTCTCTGACAGGGACGAATACGCCTCCCGAATCGTGTCATTTCAAAGCGTGTCGAATATACCAGAATATGGGATTCCGTATAGACCAATATGGTATGGCCGATATCGGTATTTCTGGATCTTGTACGGGCTCTTTGGCAGGCCTTACTTAGACGGCGCTAGAGAAGCTCCAGCGAGCTTCTCCTCGTCACCTCATGGCCCGGAGGGATCATGAACCACGTTCGTTCGTCAAAACTCACACTCGCCGTGGCGGCGGCCCTGTGGGCCGGCGTGGCCGCGGCGCCGGCGGCGGCCCAGCAGACGGGCACGCTGACGGGGACGGTCGTCGACAACACGTCGGCTCGTCCGCTCGAGTCGGCCCAGGTGTTCATCCCGGCGCTCAACACGGGCGCGCTGACGAACGCGCAGGGCCGGTTCCTTCTCCTGAACGTCCCGTCCGGGACGCACGAGCTCCGCGTCGAGCTCATCGGCTACACCCCGTCCACGCAGGAGGTGACGGTGACGGCCGGCGAGACGACGACGGTGGAGTTCCAGCTCGCCTCGACGGCGCTGAAGCTCCAGGAGCTGGTGGTCACCGGCGTGGCCGGTGAGACGCCGAAGGTGAAGCTGCCCTTCTCGGTCGAGAAGGTCGACTTCCAGGACATGCCCGTCCCCTCGCCGTCGGCCGAAGGGCTGATCCAGGGCAAGGTGCAGGGCGCCCAGGTGGTGCGCGGCTCGGGCCAGCCCGGCGAGGAGGCCGAGATCATGATGCGCGGCCCGACGTCGATCACGGGCTCGCAGGCGCCGCTGATCATCGTGGACGGCGTGATCACGGACAACACGATGGCCGACATCGACGCGCTGGACGTGGAATCGATCGAGGTCGTGAAGGGGCCGGCGGCGGCGTCGCTGTACGGCTCGCGGGCCCAGAACGGCGTGATCCAGATCCAGACCAAGCGTGGCTCGGGCCTGGCGACCGACGACGCACGCGTGATCGTGCGCAACGAGTACGGCAACCAGTCGCTCGAGGGCTCCATCGAGCTGACGGCCAACCACATCTACCTGATGGACGCGGCCCAGACGGGCTTCATCCAGGAGGGGGCCGAAGGCGCATGCGCCGGCCCGCTCAGCTGGCAGGACCTGTTCACGTGCGGCGCGCCCACGATCGACGACACGAACGGCCAGGGCGATCCAGAGACGACGTTCCAGGACAACCCGTTCCCCGGTCCGGTCTACGACCAGATCGACCGGTTCTTCGACCCCGGTGAGCAGTACAGCAACTACGTCGCGGTCGAGGGTCGCTCGGGGAGCACGAACTACCGCGCGTCCTTCACGAACTTCAAGGAAGGCGGGGTCCTGGACTACAACAGCGGCTACGATCGGAAGAACTTCCGGCTGAACCTGGACCACCAGGTGTTCGACAACCTCGACATCAGCCTGAACACGTACTACGCCCAGACCAAGCAGGACGACCCGACCGGCGGCTTCTTCAGCCTCACGCTGACGCACCGGGGGGCCGACCTCACGGCGATCGACCCGGCGACGGGTCGGTTCGTGGTGGGCGCGGATCCGCTCTCGCTCGAGGTGAACCCGCTCTACCAGGTCCGCTACCAGTCGGACACGGACGAGCGGCAGCGGTTCATGGGCAGCCTGTTCGCGCGCTACAGCCCGGCGAGCTGGTTCGACCTCGAGGCCAACTACTCGATCGACCGTGCGGACTTCAACGA
>JASFUL010000505.1:0-4271 GCA_050050315.1 Gemmatimonadota bacterium | reverse complement strand
GACGCAGCCGGTGGCCCGACGGGATCTTCCCGTCCTGCCGCCACCGCCACAGCGTCTGTCGGCAGACTCCGACCTCCTCCGCCACAGCCGTCGCGGTCACGTACTCCGTTCCATCGATCTCGACCGTGTCCATCGCCGCGCCTCTCTTACTCCATGACCTGCCACCCGTCACCCGGTGTTGCAGCCCATCACCTTTCGTCTCCACTTGTTACAGCATACCCCTAGAAGTGGTGTCTAGACAACCCTATCCTCCCAGATCTTGTGGTCGGGTGCGCTTCCACACCAGCGCTCGATTCCATACCGCGCCCGCGCACAGCGCGGGCCAGAGGGCCAAGATCATCCCAGTCCTCGCGACGACGGACGCAAGACCCGAAAGCCGAGGCGGTCGTACCGGTAGGCGGGATGGGAGTCGTGGCGATAGGCCGCGCGCAGGTTCCTCGGGAAGTAGTTGAACGAACCGCCCCGCAAAACCCGCGACGCGTCACGCTCTGGCCCATCCCCCTCGACTCCGCCGGCTTCTTCGTACCGCCGGTACGGATCCCTGCACCACTCCAAGACGTTGCCCGCCAGGTCCCGGCACCCATAGGGGCTCGCGCCGCCCGGAAAGCAGCCCACGGCGCTGGTCGAGCCGATCCCCGTGTCCCTGCAGTTCGCCCGGTCGGCCGAGAACGGTCCCTCCCACGGATACTCTTGCCCCGGATCCGGATTGGTCTCGGGTGGAGCGGCCGGCCCGGGGTTCTCCTGTACCGAAGCCGGACCATCGACCCGAGCCCGGCGAGGTGTCGCCGGGATTTCGAGGCCTCCGCGAGCCGCCTTCTCCCACTCCGCCTCGCCGGGAAGCCGCACCTCCTCCCCCTCGGCCAGCCAGCCCCGGCTGCGCCACCGCTCGGTCAGCCACCGGCAGAAGGCCAACGCCTCGAACCAGCTCACGCCGACCACCGGGTGGTTCGGGAGCTCGAACGGGTCGTCCACCCTTGCAGGCCCCGTTCGAGGCTCCGGGTCAAAGTCTCCAGCGAACCCCTTCTCCGCCCACCAGCCCAGCTCCTCCGCTTCGCTCCAGAACCGGCGCTCCCGGTACCCGCCGTCGTCCACAAACTCCCGGAACTGCGCCTGGGTCACCGGGTGGCGGCCGATCCAGTAGTCGTAGGGGATCTCCACCTTCCTCTGGGGTTTCTCGTCGTCGTCCGCCTCCTCGTCGTCTTCCCGGCTCCCCATCAGAAACTCCCCCGCCGGCACGAGGCAGAGCTGCATCGCGTCCACCGTCAGGACCTCCTCCCGCGGATCGCCCAGCCGGGCGAGGGTCCTCCCGGCCGCGGCACGCTCGACGGGGGGCAGGACGCTGCTCTTCAGGAGGGCCACCAGGGAATCCCGGTGCCTGTGCAGTTGCCCGGCGTTGGCCTCGGACACCCGGTCGATGTCCACAGCTTCCACCAGGAGCTGTCCCGCCAGGAGCGCTCCCCAGTGGTCCGCCTCGCCGGCCTCCGGGGCGTCCGGATTCCGGTACGAGAGGCATTGTGCGAGCTGCCAGGCGCTCGAGGGCGTGCCCTGGGCCGCCTTGGCACCGGCGAGGAGCGCCACCTCGCGCCAGCGGTTCGGGTCCTCGCGGGCGAGGCGGGCGACCTTGTCGGGAAAGTCGTAGGAGGTCAGGTGGCAGGCGGCCAGGTATTCCTGGAAGGTGCGGTGGGGGAAGGTGTAGACGCCGACGCCCCGGGGCAGGAGGAGGCCGGCCCGGTCCCGGAGGTACTCGACCAGGTGGGCCGGGTTGACGTCGGGGTTCCCGCTCTCCCGTCGGCTGACCCGGAGCAGGGCCTCGATCACCTCGCCCTCGCGGAGGTCGGCGGTGCCTTCGAGATCCGCCTGGCCGGCGTGGGCCTCGAAGGCCAGCTCGTCGAGGGCCTCACGGAGCCGGTCCTGGTCCACCTTCAACCATTCAGCGAAGCTCGCCTGCTGGACCTCCACCTCTCCACCGGGCTTGTGCACGACCCGCTGGCTCTCCCAGTGGGCCAGCAGCAGCTCCACGGCGTCCGCGTAGAGCCGCTCCCGCTTTTCGGGCAGGCTGCCGCCGCGCCAGGCGTGCAGGCTGGCCATGAGCGTCAGCAGCAGTGGACGTTTCGCGAGGGCGCTGAGCCTCGGGCTGCCGAAGACGGCGCGCCTCAGGAGCGCGGACTTGCCCCGGGCGTCCTCGGTGGAGAGGCTCCGGCGGTGGGCCACCTCCCGGTACCAGCGGTCGACGAAGCGATGGATCTGGCCGTCCGAGAACGGCGCCAGGGTGGCCTGCTCGAAGCCGTCCAGTTGCCACTCCTGGCTCTGGTAGGCGTAGACCCGGCTGGTCACCAGGATGCGGCACTTGGGGAACGCCCGGGCGAAGTCCTCCACCACGTCCCGGAGCTGGATGCGCCGGTCCTCGGCCGCCGGGACCTCGTCCAGGCCGTCCAGGAGGATCAGGCCGCCCTGGTCCCGGAGCTCGTGCTCCAGGCTCTCGGCGAAGTCCCCGAAGGTGCCCTGGGCGAGCTCGGAGCGGATGAAGTCCCAGAGGTGGTGCGCCGTCGCCTTCTCTCCCTTGGGTGGCAGGCCGTTGGCGGCGAAGTCCCGCAGGACGACCCGCACCGGGAGGAGGGCCCCGTGGCTCCAGAGCTGGCGCTCGTCGAGATCGTCTCCGTCCTCGTCGGGCAGCGGTGCGGTCAGGAGGTTCAGATTGGCGTCGTCGCGGGCCAGGAGCTCTCCCGCCATGCAGAGGGCGAGGAAACTGACGAAGGTGCTCTTGCCGCCGCCCGGGTCGCCCAGGAGGACGAGGCGGTCGTGGCGGTCGAGCTGTTCGAGGGCCGACTCCGGCCTGCCATAGTGTTCCTTGACGCGCTGTTTCAAGCGTCTGAAGGCCGCCGCCGTCATCGGCTTTCTCTGATCCACTCTCTTTCCTTCACTCTCCCCTGAGACGGTGGTCACTAACCCGGTATAGACCGAATCGAGCGCGAGCCGCGCCTTCCGATCACCGGCCAGAGCCGGGTCGATCCCGGACAAGGCCAGCGGCCGCACCGTCTCGAACAGGTGGTTGAGGTAACCCTCCCGGAGAGCGCCCTCGCGCCGCTGTTCCTTCCTCGCCTTCGCTTCCTGCGCCTGCCTGGCCTCCTGGCCGTCCTGATGCCAGGCACGGAGCTCCTCCAGGATCTCCCCCAGGTACCCGGTCTGGGCCCGGAGCTCCTTGGTCCGGATCAGGCCCTGGAAGGACTCCTCCTCCTCGGCCTGGGCCACGAAGGCGTCGGCGAACGCCGTCACTCCGAGGCGCACGTGGAATCCGGGCAGGACCTCGTCCGGGGCGTGGAGCTCCCGGAAGCGGCGCTCCAGCTCGTCGAGCTCCTCCTCCGGCAGCCGGCCCCTGCGGAGTGCTTCTCCCAGGATGTGCTGCACGTCTCCATCCTTCGCGAGCTCCCCCAGCGCCCCTTCCAGGTGCTCGCGCAGGTCGTTGGCGGCCTCCTCCGGGCAGCCCTCCTTCACCAGCGCAGCCAGAGCCGCTCGGCTGCAGCGTCGCAGGGCCCTCTCCCGCTCCGGAGTCTTCAGGCTCCGAACGAAGCTCTTGCGACCCTCTTCAAAAACTCCCTTCGCCAGCCAGGTGGCGGCCGTGGTGAGAGCCGCAGCTTCGATGATCGGCATGATGGTTCGCATTCAATCACAGGCGGTGGCCGTCAACGCTTCACCGCTCCGATCAACACCCCCGCACTCGAACGGTCACCCCACCAGACCGAGCTCACCGGCGATCCGGAGAACCGTCACCGGTCGCCCGCGCCCCCGCAACTTCCCTTCAAGGGCCGGCCTCCTCGTCCCTCGGGCCGGAAGACAGTCCGTTCCGCTGCTCCCGCATCAGACCCTCCAGGGGCCTCTGGCGTGCAGCCCGTCTCCTCCGTCCTTCACCGGGCCGACGCTCACGAACCCTTGGGCGGGGTCACCCGGAGGAATCCGGCCTCCTCCGGCCGTCCGACTCCGACGAAACGCCTCGCTCCGCGAGGCCGTCCATCGGAAAGTGGAAAACATCCTGCGAGAGAAACCGGGCTCCGGCTTCAGGACCTGGACACCGCCACGCCAGGTGCAGAGGGCGGCTGCAATGCGCTCATAGTCGCCCGGCCGCGTAGCCGGTGTGGAATCGAAGCGCTACCCCCGTTCGCTCCAGGGCAGCGGGTCGGTGGGTCTCGATCTCGGCCCGGACCACGTCCGGCACCCAGACCGTCGAGAAGTCGGAGAGGAGCTCGAGGCAACCGAGCTCGTCGAGGTGGATCAGC
>JASFUL010000504.1:0-4280 GCA_050050315.1 Gemmatimonadota bacterium | reverse complement strand
CCCCGAGCCAGGTGCCGACCACCGACTGGCACGTGGACGTCGAGGGCATCCTGCTCTTCCCGGACGGCTCGGTGGCGTTCAACTTCGCCGGCCTGGGGCTCACCAAGCTCGACCCCTGCGGCGGGATCGTCTGGCAGCTGCCGCGGATGACGCACCACGCCCTGGAGCGCTCGGGCCGGGGCGGCTTCTGGGTCCCGGGGATGCGATACGTGGACACGCTGGACACCAACCCGTACCCGCCCCTCGTGCCCCCCTACCAGGACCACACGCTCCTCGAGCTGGACGAGGACGGCTCGGTCCTCCGGGAGATCCCGCTCCTGGACTTCTTCTTCGGCAACCACCTGGAGGCCCTCGTCTTCGCCAACGGGGGCCAGCGCGTGGCCCTGCCGCTCCCCAACCCCCTGCACCTGAACGACGTCGAGGAGCTGCCGGCCGAGTGGGCGGACGCGTTCCCGGACTTCGAGGCGGGGGACCTGCTGTTGTCGATGCGAGACCTGAACCTGGTGATGGTCGTCGACCCCGACGAGAGGCTCGTCCGCTGGTACCGGACCGGACCGTGGATCCGCCAGCACGACCCGGACTTCCATCCCGAAGGTACCATCACCGTCTTCGACAACCACACCGACGACGCCGGGGGCTCGATCTTCGGCGGCAGCCGGATCGTCCGGATCGACCCCTCGACCGGCGAGTGGAGCGTGGTGTACGGCGACGAGCCCGGGGAGTTCTTCTACACCCACGGCCGCGGCAAACACCAGGTGCTGGCGAACGGGAACGTGCTGATCACCGAGCACGAGGCCGGGCGGGTGTTCGAGATCGATCCGTCGAGGGAGGTGGTGTGGGAGTACGTCGACCGGTACGGTCCCGACGAGGTGGCGGAGATCACCCAGGCCGTCCGGTACCCGGAGGGCTACCTGGAACGGGAGTCGTGGACATGTCAGTGACGAAACGCACGGTCGCACGTGCACCGATGCTCCTTCTCTTCGCCGCCGCGACGGCGCTGGCGTCGTGCGGGCCCGCCCCCGGCGACGAGCCGGCCACGGCCGCCGACGGCGCGACCGGGCGCGCCGCACCCGTGAGCTTCGCGGACGCGCTCACGGGCGAGGCGGGTCGGTGGATCGACCTCACCCACACCTTCGACGAACAGGCCATCTACTGGCCCACCGCGTCCGGCTTCGAGCTCGACACGGTGGCGTGGGGTCCCACCGAGGGCGGGTATTTCTACGCCGCCTTCGGGTTCGAGGCCGACGAGCACGGAGGCACGCACCTCGACGCGCCGATCCACTTCGCCGAAGGCCGGAACACCGCGGACCGGATCTCCCTGGACCAGCTGATGGGTCCCGCCGCGGTCGTGGACGTTTCGGATCGCGCCGGACCGGACCACCTCGTTTCCGTGGCGGACCTCCAGGCCTGGGAGACGGACCACGGTCCGCTGCCCGACGGCGTCATCCTCCTCCTGCGCACGGGCTGGGGCGAACGCTACGGTGATCGGGAGGCGTACCTGGGGACGGCGCTGACGGGCCCCGAGGCGGTCCCCGAGCTCCACTTCCCCGGGCTGGATCCCCAGGCGGCGCGGTGGCTGCTGGAGAATCGTTCCGTGGACGCCGTGGGCATCGACACGCCCAGCATCGACTACGGACAGTCGAGCGATTTCCAGGCCCACCGGATCCTCTACGACGCCGACGTCCCCGGCTTCGAGAACGTCGCGAGGCTGGACGCCCTCCCGGCCACGGGGGCCTTCGTGATCGCGCTCCCCATGAAGATCGGCGGGGGGAGCGGGGGACCGTTGAGGATCGTGGCCTGGGTCCCGGGCTGAGGCGACCCCCTCCTGAGAGGCCCGACCTCCGGCGACGGCGGGCTCCCTCCCCCGAGCGGGGCATTGACGCGAGCCAACTCTAGTATCTAGACTTCAGCAAGTCTAGTTTCCAGAGTTGGTGATGGCCGACCTTCTGGGAACCATGGTGCACGAGCGGCCTGGACGGGGAGAGGACCATGAGGAAGAGGACGAGGGCGGGACGGGTGGCGGGCGTCGCCCTGGGTGTTCTGCTCGGTGTGCCCGGAAACCTCGGGGCCCAGGGGGCGCCCGTGGTCGGTGTCTACAGGGTGGACGCGGACCGGCACGTGATCGTCCGCGGGACGGCGCCGGACGACCTCTCCATCCTGGACGGAGGCACCGGGCAGGTACGGAACCTCACTCCCGGCGCGGGGGGCGAATACACCCACGGTCCCACCCGGAGCCTCCGGACGCCGGCGACGGGTCGCGTGGTGTTCGAGCCCGGGGGCCGCCTGACGTGGACCCGCGACGAGCTCGGAACGCTGTCGGGCCGGCGGCTCGAGAGCGACCGGCGGGAGATCGTGGTGGGAGCGCGGGACGGGGGGCGGATCCAGGGCGAGCTGCTCCTCCCGGCCGGTTCGCGACCTCATCCCGTCGTGGTGGTGGTGCCGCTGGGTGACCGCCAGTCCCTCTGGGAGCCGGCCATGTGGCTCCGTGCCGCGGGCATCGGGGTCCTCGTCTACGACCAGAGGGGAAGCGGTCGTTCCTCCGGCACGCTCTTCGGGGCCTCCGGGAACAGCCACACCCTGGAGACGCTCCAGCTCGCGGACGACGCGGTGGCCGTCGTCCGGCACGCCCGTCGGCTACCCGGGGTCGACCCCGGACGGATCGGAATCCTCGGGTGGAGTCAGGGCGGATGGATCGCCGCCATGGCCGCCTCCCGCCTGGACGGCCTTGCCTTCTGCGTGAACATCGCCGCCAACGCCAACCCGTGGCCCGAGCAGGCGGAGCACCGTTTCCTTGCCCGCCTGCAGCGGGAGGGATTCGAGGATGACGCGCTGGCGGAGGCGGGCGCCTATTTCCAGGCGCTCCGCGCGGTGAGCGACTTCCGGATCGGATGGCAGGCCTACACGGACGTCCGCGAGCGGTACGAGGAAGAGGCCTGGTACCGCACCCTCGTGTCCATCTTCCCGTTCTTCGTGTGGGAAGACTACGGGGACGCCGTCCGGGGCTGGTCCGTGGAGACGTCCCCGGAGGTCTTCTTCCGACGCCTCTCCGGCGTCCCGACCCTGGGTGTCTACTTCGAGTTCGACCAGTCGAATCCCCCCGATTCGCCACGGCGCTTCCGCAGGGCGGTGGAAGAGGCCGGGAACGCCTCGGTGGACGTGCGGACCTTTCCGGGGACCAATCACGGCGCGTGGGTCGTGGACGGATACGCCTTCGATCCCGAGGGCATCGAGCGCCGCGATCCGGCGGTCTTCGCGTTCGTGGCGAGCTGGGTGACCCGACACGTCGGCTCCGGGGCACGGCGAGACCCCCTGTGAGCGAGGCGCCCGTCCGTCCGCCCGGTTCCTTGCCACCGGTGCGGCCCCCGGGCCATGTTGGCCCGGTCGCTTCCCCACACAGTCCCCCCCGTCCTACGGAGGATCGCACGTGAAGACCGCCCGGCTGTGCACCGCCCTGCTCCTCACCACCTGGACGCTGGGCTGCGGGTCCGGCGACGAGGCCGCGGACGGAAGCGAGGGCATGGACGTCGGCGACGTGGTGGAAGCCGCCGCCGAGGTGGCCGAGAGCGGTGGGTCGTCCGAGGCGATGGAGGGTGAGGTGAGCTTCGAGGTCGACGGGCAGTCCTACGACTTCGGCCACATCCTGGCGGACCAGTCCTACTCCATCGGCGTGGGCGCGGCCGTCTGGGTCAAGCCCGATCCGTCGGCCACGGAGCAGTTCGGGCTCACGATCACCGGGATGGACCTCGGGGATTTCGAGTATCCGGCCACGCTCCCGCCCGAGGAGGCCGGGACCTCCATCCGGACCGCCATGATGATGGTCGGCTTCTCCTTCACCGACGCCGACGGAGAGGAGTGGGCCGGTCCCGGGAGCCTCTCCGTGGAGTCGTTCGACGACGACGTGCTCGTCGCCACCTTCGGCGAGACCACCCTCCCCCACACCGACGACGAGCTTCCCGACGTGACGATCGGGGCGGGACGGCTCCGGGTGGAGTTCTGAGGGGTCCCGGTCTCAGCCCCCACCGGCGGCGTCCAGCCCCCAGCTCCGGTCGACGTCCCGGAGCACGTCGGCGTACCGGGGGTCCCGGCGCACGGCGCCCAGGGCCTGCGGGAAGAAGTACCGGACGTGCTCCGTGGAGAAGGAGTCCCACGCCCCCACCTCTTCGAAGGCCTCGAACGCCTCGTCGAGCTCGTCCAGGGCGGCGTGGACGAGGCCCGCCGAGAAGGGATCCTCGGCCTCTCGAATCCGCGCGAGTAGGTCCCGCGCCGCTCCGGGCCCCTCG
>JASFUL010000503.1:0-4286 GCA_050050315.1 Gemmatimonadota bacterium | reverse complement strand
GGTCGTCATGGCGGTGCTGGTGCTGACCGTGGCCGCGGCCAACGTGGGCGGCATGTTCCTGGCCCGCTCCACCCGACGAGCGCGGGAGATCGCGATGCGCCTGGCCCTGGGTGCACGACGCGCCCGGCTGGTCCGGGGCGTCGTCACGGAGACCCTCGTTCTCTTCCTGGGCGCCTGGGGAGTCGGCCTCACGCTCGCAGCCGCGCTCTCCAGCGTCCTCGAGGCCTATCGACCTCCGATCCCCGTGCGGATCGCGGTGGACATCACGCCCAACCCCCGGGTGGCCGTGGTGGCGTTGGGGGTCATGGCCCTGGCCGGCACCGTACTCGGCCTGATCACCGGGATCCACTCCACCTCGCCGAGGGTCGTCGGGAACCTCCGGCAGGCCCAGGCCCGAACCCGGCCGAGGCGTCACCGGACGCGGACCCTCTTCGTCTCGGCGCAGCTCGCGGTGACCGTGGTCCTCCTCGTGGTGGCCGGCCTCTTCACGGGCACCGTCACCCGCGCGATGTCGGCCGACCCCGGCCTGGAGCCCGAGGGCCTCGTCCTGACCGGAGTGCGGACCGAGGACGCCGGGTACTCCGACGAAGAGGCCCGGGTCGTGCTGGACGAGCTCCTGACCCGCGTCCGCGCACGGCCGGGGATCCAGGCGGCTGCCGCCTTCCCGGCCCCGCTCACGGGCGGCGCCAACTCGGCGGACGCGATCTTGCCCGGAGGAGCCCGTGTCGGTGCGTACTACGGTTGGTTCCAGGGGGAGTGGTTCGCCACGGTCGGCACCGAGCTCCTGGCCGGCCGGACCTTCGGCCCCGAGGACGAAGACCCGGATGGTGTCCGGACCGCGGTGGTGAACGAGGCTCTGGCGCGGAGCCTGTGGCCCGGCGAGTCGCCGCTGGGCCGGACCTTCGAGCTCAGGGGCGACGAGCGAACCGTCGTCGGTGTCGTGGAGGACGGACGCTACCGGGACATGTCGGAGCAGGGGCACCCGTTCGTCTTCCTCCCCTGGCGGGGAGGCCCGAGCCCGTCGGCCGCCATCTACCTCCGAGGCGCCGACGGCACGACGGCCACCGCCGTCGCGGCGCTGCGCGAGGAGGCGGCGACCCTGGATCCGGATCTGGTGGCGGGCTCGCTCTCCACCACCATGACCGAGCAGATCGCCCTCCTGCTGACGCCCCAACGCATCGCGGCGTGGATCATCGGCGTCTTCGCCGCGGTGGGCCTGCTCCTGGCGGGCGTGGGCGTGTTCGGGATCACGGCCTTCGAGGTCGGCCAGCGTCGACGGGAGATCGGGATCCGCATGGCTCTCGGTGCCGCCGCCCGCTCCCTCGCGGGACGCGTGGCGCGTCAGGCCCTCCAGGTCGCCGGCATCGGACTCGCTCTGGGTGTCCTGGGCTCGCTGGCCGTGAACCAGATTGTCTCCCGCTTCGTTTTCGGTGTGAGCCTGGCCGACCCGTGGCTGCTGGCCCTCGTGCCCGTCTCCCTGGCCGCCGTCACCCTCCTGGCGAGCTGGATCCCCGCCCGTCGGGCGACGCGCGTCGACCCGGTGACCGTGCTCAAGGACGTCTGACCTGGTCTCTCGGCCGCACTTGCCGAAAGCCACGAGGCCCCTGCACGCGGAGGGTGCGAGGCGGCACCCCACGCCTGCACCGCGGGACACCGTCGACGCGGAGGGACGACGCGTCCTCTCGATGGAGGGGGACGGCCGCTTCACCGATGGGATCGTCGGGCGGTCGACCTTCGACCTCCGCGGTGGAGCCACCGCGGAGGTGGACTTCCGCCTGCCGCTCACCCGCACGGACCGGCAGCAGTTCCGCTTCTGCCTTCGCGAGGGGGAGCGCATCGTGGATGGGGTTCGGCCGTTCGCAAGCTGGCCTTTGATGAACGTCTGCTTCTCGTGGCCGGCCGACGAGCTGCAGGACTTCGATCCCCGGGAGGCTCAGTTCAGCGCGGGCGGATGGCTCACGGGCCCCATCCACGTCGGCCGGTTCCTCCGGGAGGAGGACTGGAACCGCGTCTCGCTGCAGCTTCACCCCGACGGCCGCGCGGTGCTGTTCCTGAACGGGCGATACGTGGACACGTTTCCCAACCGTGTCGACCTGGTGGACCGGACGTGGAACCTGCAACTCGTCGGGCGCGCCGCGGACACCGAGCTCTGGGTGCGAAACGTGGCCCTCTGGGGAGTCCCGATCTACGAGGTGCCGCGGGACGCGGGAGCGTCCTGAGCCGCGTGGGGGAGCGCGGGCGGCGACGTCCCGGGCCGTGGTCCTCGGAGGCGACGCCTCCAGGACGCCCGGCGAATTCAGAGGATCACAGCCTTCCCTGGCACGACCTTGACGCCTCTCTGTGTACCATGCACAGTACATGTATGCCCACCAAGACCATCTCCCTCCGCCTGGAGGCCTACGAGCGGCTTCGCAGGGCGCGGTTGCGCCCCGACGAGTCGTTCTCGGACGTGGTGATGCGCGCACAGTGGCCGGGTAGTGCCATGACCGCCGGCGAGCTGCGCGAGGTCTACCGGGCCGAGGGCGCCCACCTGACGGAAGACGAGCTGTCCGCCATCGAAGAGGTCGAGACGGCCGACTGGCCGGACGAGGACAAGTGGAGCGAGGGCTGATCCTCGAGACGACGTTTCTCATCGACCTCGAGCGCGAGGCGCTCCGCTCCGCGCCGGGGCCGGCCCACCAATTCCTGGAGGACCATGCATCGGCGCGGCTCCACATGGCGCTGGTCACCGCGGGTGAGCTCGCGGCCGGTCCGCGCCTTTCGGGTCGGCCAACGTGGGAGAGCCTCATCGGGAGGTTCGAGGTGATCCCACCGGACGTCGACGTCGCCTGGCGCTTCGGCCAGACCTTCCGCTACCTGAAGGAGAACGGCCTGCTCATCGGTGCCAACGACCTCTGGATCGCGGCCACGGCGCTGGAGGCCGGGATGCCGCTGGTGACGCGCAACCAGGGGCACTTCCGCCGGGTCCCGGAGCTGGAGGTGCTGGGCTACGGTTGACCCGCTAGACCGACGAGGTGACGGCCGCCGACCTGAGCGCCCGCGCCTGACGAGCCCCCGGAGTCGCCCCGGCTGCGCCTATCACCGAGTGCGTGTACGTTGTCTCCATGCTCTCGACCCCAAGACCCAGGCCGGCGGGCAACGTCGGCACCGTGTGGCCGTTCTTCGCGGGCGTGACCGGCGCGCTGGGCGCCTTCATCGCGGGCTCGAACACGGTGAGCAACCTCATGTTCTCGGCGTTCCAGTTCGGGGTCGCGGAGCGCCTGCAGGTGTCGACGGTGATGATCGTGGCGCTCCAGGGCCGGCGGCGCTGCGGCCGGCAACATGATCGCGATCCACAACGTCGTCGCGGCGTCGGCCACGGTGGGGCTGCTCGGCAAGGAAGGCGCGACGCTCCGCAACACCGTGATTCCGACGATCTACTACCTGGCCGTGATCGGCGTCCTGGGTCTTCTCGCCGCGCACGTCCTCGGCGTCACGGATGCGCTCATGCCGGGCGGCTGAGGGACGGCGTCGGTCGTGACGCCGACCGCGACTTCACGCGCTTCCCCGGCCTGCGTACGCGCCATCCCCTGGAGTCGTGCGGAGGACGGCCGTGACGCTTCGACCGCATCTCAGCGCGGCCGTCGTTCCGGAGCGGAGTCCAGTCACACGATCCGCCGACCTGAAGCGAGGCGCAGGATGATCACTATGAGCGCGATCATGAGGAGCAGATGAATCAGGCCGCTCCCGACGTATCCGCCGAAGAACCCGACGGCCCACAACACGATCAGGACAACTGCAATGGTGGTGAGCATGGTCGGCTGCCTCTTCGGGGGTTGAGTCCGGGCATCGGTCGACGGGCGTCGGCTCCGGCGGGCGCCCTCGGTGGGAACCCTCCCTCGGCCAGTGCGTGCGGCAACCTCGAGTCCTGAGGAGGAAGATACCCGGAGAGTCGGATGGACTGCTATCGCTCGTTTGGGTGAGGGTCGGGTTGCATCCGCGCCACGTGAAGGCGGAAACGCCTGAAGTCGATTCGCGAGCTCGAGGCACGACCGGCCTCACCCGCCTTTCAGCATCTCGTCCGCTCTCCTCCGTGCCTCGGCCACGAGGTCGTCCGCGCGACGGTCGGCCTCCTGGACGAGCGCGCTTGCCCTCTTGTCCCCTTCCTCTCGGATCCGCTCGGCCACGGCCCCGGCGGCGACCCGTGCCACCGGGTCCCCGGCTTCGGCCATTACCCGGTCGGCCCGACGGTCGGCCTCGGCGCGAAGGCCCTCCGCGAGTCCACGCGCTTCGGCGCGGATGCTGGC
>JASFUL010000502.1:0-4332 GCA_050050315.1 Gemmatimonadota bacterium | reverse complement strand
GGCCGCTCCGTCGCCTCCTCCCGGAGCACCCGGTACTCGGCCTCCGACAGGAGCTTCCGCCACTCTCCTTCGGTCTTCCGCAGGGGCTCGATGTCCGGGTCCGGACCGGTCGCCGTCTGCGTCCCCGGGGTGCGACCTGGGGGCCCTCCGCCGACGAGGGCCCCCAGGGCTCCGCCGCCCAGCAGCATGCCCAGCGCGGCGATGAACGAGCGTCTCTGCATGGTCCTTCCCTCCTCCCGACCGACCTTCGCTCCCTCCTGGTCTCCATGGGGTGGAACGCGCGCGGAGGCCCCTTCGTTCCAACGGACGAGCGGTGGGCTATTCGGCCCGGAGGCACTCCGTGGGGTCCACGCCGGTCGCGCGCCGGACGGGGAGCCACGTGGCGACCACGCCGACGAGGGCCAGGCCGCCCGCTCCGGCCGCGATGGACAGCGGATCGCCCGGCTCGAGGCCGTGCAGGAGGCTCGTGAGCAGCCGCCCGACGAACGGCGCGGCGACCACCCCGGCCACGATGCCCGCCAGGAGGGGCCGTGCGGCCCGCAGGAGCGCGGCCCCGGTGACGCGCACCCGGGGGGCGCCCAGCGCCGTCCGGATCCCGAACTCCCGACGGCGCCGCGTCGCGGCGTACGCCATCACGCCGTAGACGCCGACCGCGCCGAGGACCAGGGCCAGGGCCGCGAACAGGGTGAAGAGACGGGCCGTGAGGCGCGTGTCCTGGACGGCACCGTCGACCACGCTCCGGAGGGTGCGCACCCTGGAGACCGGCACGTCCGGCGAGACGCTCCAGACCGCCTCCTCCAGGGCCGGGACGAGGGCCAGCGGGTCGTCGCCCCGGGCGCGGACCGTGAAGGTCATGGTCCGCCAGGCCCAGTCGCGATGGGGAAGGTAGACGGCCGGGAGGACCGGTCGGGACGGGCCGTCCTCGCGGACGTCCTCCACCACCCCCACCACCGTGGCCCAGGTCACACCCCCGGGGCCGTAGAGGCCGCGACCCAGGGCCCCGTCGGGCCAGAAGCGGTCCGCCAGCGTGGCGTTCACCACCACCGGAAGGGGCCCGTCGGCCGCGTCCCGCTCGTCCAGCTGGCGCCCCTCCCGCAGTCGCATTCCGACGGACTCGGCGTACCCCGTGCCGACCAGTCGATGGGTGGCCACGGGGCGGGCCTCGTCGTCGGCGAGCTCCAGCCCGGCGGGGGTGATGGTGATGCGGCTGGTCCCGCTGCCCATGGGGAGGCGGGACACGTAGCCCACCGACTCCACCCCGGGGACGGCCGCGAGCTTCGCCCGAACATCCCGGAAGTACCTCAAGACGTCGTCGTCGTCCGGGTACGAGGCGCGGGGAGCAGTAGCCCGGAAGGTGACCACGCCTTCGGGCTCGAAGCCGGGATCCACGGACGCGGCGCTCCACACGGCGCGGGTGAGGAGAACCGCCGCGAATACCGACACCAGGGCCAGCGCCACCTCCACCGACACGAGGAGCTGGCTCAGCCGCAGCCCGCGGCGGCCCGGGGACTGCCCCCGACCCGCGCCCAGGGAGTCGGCCGGGGCCCGGGAGACGGCGAGGAGCGCGGGGGCGGCGCCGAAGAGGAACGCGGCGCCGAGCGAGACCGCGAGGGTGAAGCCGAGCACCCGGAGGTCCAGCGCCACCTCCTCGAACCGCCACGACGCGCCCGGCAGGGCCCCGACCAGCAGGTCACGGCCCAGGGTCGCCACCAGCAGGCCCCCGCCGCCACCCAGCAGGCCGAGGACGGCGCTCTCCGTCAGGAGCTGGCCCGCGATGCGTCCCCGGCCGGCCCCGAGGGCGGTGCGGATCCCCATCTCGCGGTGTCGGTTCGCCGTCCTCGCCAGGAGGAGGTTGGCGACGTTCACGCAGGCGATCAGCAGGACGAGACCCACCGCCGCGAACAGCGCCAGGAGCTGCGTCCTGAGCGACCCGGCCAGGGCCCGGGAGAGGGAGAGGGCGGTGGCGGCGGCGACCTCCTCCTCCCGGAACTGTCCGGGCAGCTCCGCGCGCATGCGGCGGGCCAGGGTCTGGACGGCCCGGCGGGCGTCGTCCACGGTGGCGCCGGGGCGCAGGCGCCCCACCGCCTCCATGAAGTAGCTGTCGTCGTAGGCCCCCTCGGCCCGGTCGATCACGACCGGGATCCACGCGTCCACGCCCGGCTGGAGCGAGCGGTAGCCGGCGGGCATCACCCCCACGACGCGCCGGCGGGCCACCCCCTCGTCCTGGATGGCCACCACGGAGCCCAGGACGTCGGGGTCGCCGCCGAAGCGCTCCAGCCACAGCCGGCGGCTGAGGACCACGACCGGCTCGGCGCCGGGCCGTCCGTCCTCGCCCCGGAAGCCCCGTCCCAGGGCCGGCGCCACCCCGAGGACGTCGAAGAAGCTGGTCGTGACCTCCATCCCGTACGCCTCGACCGGCTCCCCTCCCTCGGTCACGGTGAGCAGCTCGCCCCCGAACCCGGCCACGTCCACCAGACCGGGCAGCCCCTCCCTGGCCCGGTCGACCATGCCCTCGCTCCAGAACTGCCCCGGCCACAGCTGCACCAGGTCGTCCGGCCGCTCGTACGGGAGGGGGTCGAGGAGCACCGCGTCCACCACGCCGAAGATGGCGGTGTTCGCGCCGATGCCGAGGAAGAGGGTGAGAAGGACCACCGCCGTGTGGACGGGCGACCGCCCGAGGCTGCGGAGGGCGAAGCGGACGTCCCCGACGAGGCGGGACGCCACGCCGTCTCCCGCCGAGCCCGCCGCGGTCGCGACGTCCAACCACTCACGGACGAACGTCCGTGCCAGGTCCATCGCGAGCCGCAGCGCCGCCCGGACGAGTCCGCCTGCGCCGCGTGCCGAGGCGAGCTCGGACTCCGCCTCCACCAGCATCTCCGGAGCGAAGCGGCGCCCGAAGGCCGGGGGCAGGAGGCGCAGGGCGCCCCGATAGAGCCCGAGCAGGAGCCTCCTCACGCGCCGGCCCGTCCGGCGGAGATCCCCTTCTCGCGGGCGATCTCCATCAGCTCGTCCATGCGTCGCAGCTCGGCGGTGGCCGCGTCCCGCCCTTCCGGCGTCACGGCGTAGTAGCGCCGGCGCTCGTCGCGCTCACCCACCGGCTCCGGCGAGGCCACCTCCTCGATCCAGCCCCTCCCCGCCAGCCTCTTGATGGCGCCGTACAGGCTCCCCGGTCCCATCTCCACCCGGCCTTCGGTGCGGTCCCGGACGTCGAGCTTGATGCCGTGGCCGTGCTTCGCCCCGTCCAGCAGGGCCAGGAGGATCCTGAACTCGGCCGGCGGAAGGGGAGAGGTCGGTTCGTCGGGCATGGTTCGGCCTCGCGCAGGGGGTGCTCCGGGACGAGACCCCGTGAGCCCCGGCCTGAAAGAATATCGACACGCGATACTACGTTGGGCGATATTGTTTCGCTGCGCAAGACCCTCGGGTCCCCGGCGCGCTCGACCCGCCCCCGGAGTTCCCCGGGGTCGCCGGGGACCGCCGCTCAGCCCCCTCCGACCACGTAGCTCCGAACCGCGTTCGCCTGGACCTCCTCCCGGCCGTACCACGCCGGCTTGAAGCGGCGCTTCACGTACCGGGTGGCCTGGTCGAAGAAGTGGGGCGACGCCGGGTCGCCGCTCTGGCCGTAGTTGAGGATCGACCGGGCCCGGGGCTCGGGGCCGAACTCGACGACCTTCACGAACGAGTTGCCTCCCGTCCCGATACGCGGCCCCACCGGTCCCTCGACGGGTCGGCTGTAGTAGCTGAAGACGGACCCGAGGCCGCCGCTGGCTGCGCCGACGGCGAGGCTCGGACGAGACGGGTCCAGGTCGACGGGCCCGCCGGGAAGCGGGCGTTGGTGCCGGTTGAGTCGTCCCCACGGCACCTCGACCGTCCCCCAGCGCTCCTTCAGGGCGTCCAGCGTGGCCAGGAGCGCCCGGGTCCACTCCGGTCCGGCACGGGGCGAGGCCGGACCCGGGTCCCCGGGCGTGTCCCGTCGGGCCCGATCGGCCCGTGCGTGCGCCTCCACCATCAGAACGAACCAGGTCGTCTCCACCGACGCGGTGTCGGCCACCCGGTCCCAGCGCTCCAGCCGGTCGATGGCCCTCACCGCATCGCCCCACTCGGGGTCGGCCGCGCTCAGCCCCCCGGGGGCGGCCAGCTCCCGGGCGCGGATCCGGCGCCACTCCTCGGAGAGCCGAGGCACGATGCCGTCGGCCGCGATCAGCCGGCTGTCCCAGACCGCCGCGGCGAAGTCGTCCAGCGTCACCCCCTCCAGCGACTCGAGGACGGCCCGCGAGCGCCGGGCTCGGGCGTTGTCGGTCTCGTCGCCGACCATGTAGGCCGGGAAGTCACCCC
>JASFUL010000501.1:0-4361 GCA_050050315.1 Gemmatimonadota bacterium | reverse complement strand
GAGACTGATGGCCATATGGTTCGACGCCTGAGGGGACAGCGGATCGACCTGCACGCCCCGTCGCCCGGCGATGGCCCCTTCCACGGGATTGCCCGACCACCATTCGATCGCGGCCATCCCCGCCCAGGCCAGGCCTTCGCTCGGATTCAGGGCGACCGCTCGCTGGAGCGAGACTCGGGCCTCTCCGTATCGATTCTGGGTCCCGAGCAACCACCCTCGGACGGCGTGCCCGAGCGGAAGAGCCGGGTCCAGCCTCAGCGCCAGCTCGGACCGGGTGAGGCTCGAGTCCAGTGGAGGGTATCGGTGCTCGATCGCCCCGGCCCAGTACCGCCAGGCCAGGCTCGCGTGGGCCAGGGCGAAGCCGGGGTCCCGCCGCGTCGCGCGCCGTAGTAGCGCGATTCCGGCGTCGTATTCCTCCTTCACCGAGACCCCCAGGCCGGCCGCCCGGAGATACAGGTCGTACGCGATGGGGTCCTCGGTCGGACGGGCCTCGATCCGCGTCCGCTCCTCGGGTGTGATGACGGCCTCGAGCTCCCGGGCCGTGGACTCCGCGATCTCGCTCTGGAGGGCGAAGAGGTCGTCGAGGGTCCGGTCGAAGCGCTCGGCCCAGACGTGTCGATCCGCCGGCGCGTCGATGAGCTGGACGTGGACGCGGACGCGTTCCCCGTCCCGCTGGACCGTGCCCTCCATGACGTACCGCACGCCGAGGTCGGCCGCGATCTCCCGCGCGCCCATGTCCGTGTCGGCGTACCGGAGCACCGACGTCCGGGAGATGACCGACAGAGACCGGACCAGCGACAGGCGCCGGAGCAGCTCCTCGTGGAGGCCGGCGGCGAGGTACGCGTCCTCCTCGCTGGCGCTGAGGCTCTCCAGGGGCAGGACGGCGATACGGGGGCGCGATTCGTCGATTTCGGCGAGCGGTGCCTTCTCGGAGATCGGATCCGCCGGCGCCTTCCCAGCAGCCCATGGCTGCCATAGGGCCAGGGCCGCCACGACCGGGACCACGGCGGCCGCGACCATCCAGCGGAAGGGTCCCGAGCCGCGGCCGGCGCCGGCCGGGGCGGTCCCGGGCTCTGCAGGCGAGGCAGCCGGCGTCGGGGTGACCGCGTCCGACGGTGCGGCCGTCGGGATGGGAAGGGAGTCCTCGCCGAGCGACGGGATCGGGGCTCCACCCTTCGCCTGGCCCCGGATCTCCGCCACCAACCGCTCCGTCTCCGCCGACGGCTCCAGCTCGAGCTCCTCGCGGAGCCGCCCCGCGAAGGCTTCGTACGCGTCCAGCGCGGCGGCCGGGTTGCCCACACGGTCCAGGAGCCCGAGCCCCTCGCGCAGCACCCCCTCGTCGTGCGGGGCGTGGGACAGCGCCCACCGGACCGATCTTGCGACCTCCATCGCCTCCCCCGCCTTCGCCGCCTCCCGGGCCAGGCCCAGCGCCGTCCGGACGGCCGACCGCCGGAACTCCGACCGTCGCTCGTCCGCCCAGCGGTCGAACTCGGGACAACCGGCCGGGTGGAAGCCCTTCAGGAAGTCGCCGGCGTAGAGCGCGAGGGCGTCGCCTCCGCGGTCGTCATCCAAGGCGTCGAGGAAGGCGCAGGCGTCGCAGTCGAGCGCCTCGGGGCGGACGCGGAGGTCCTCGTGGCCGGAGCCGTCGAAGAGGTCGGCTCCGAGGGCGGAGCGGAGCGTGTACAGCGTCTGGCTGAGGGCCCTGCGGGCGCGCTCCTGGGAGAGCTCGGGCCAGAGCAACCCGAGAAGGACGTCGCGCCGGACGGGACCGTCGCGGGAGGCGAGGGCGAGGTACACCAGGAGGGCGAGAGCCTTCGGGCGGGACCGCACAGCGGCAGGGTCGGCGTCGTCCGAGGGCTCGGTGACGTCGACGGCGCCCAGGGTGCGCAGCTCGATCACCGGGCCCACCCTGTTGGGTTGGGCGATCGATCCACCCCGCGGAGCACCGCCTCCGGCGTCCACTCTCCGACGGCCTCCAACTCCCGCCGTCGGGCGGCCATGCGCTCTTCGGACTCGCGGAGCCAGGCCTGGAACTCGGGGCGCTCCCGGATGCGATCCAGCCACGGGAGCTCACGGAGGAGGTACAGGGCGCCGGTCTTGTCCCGCTGGACCGTTTCGAGGAACCAGTCGAGCTGCTCCTCGGGTTCGCCCAGGACGGAGGCCGCCAGCGTCAGGTCGGAGCGTACCATGCTGGAGTTCGGGAACTCGGCGAGTTGGCCGACGCGCAGTCGTCGGAGCTCTTCGATGCGATCCCGATTGCCGGCTCGCCCCAGGCGGGCCTGTACCCACGCCAGAAGCGCCTGCGCGCCCGGGAAGGACTGCATGTACAAGTCCGGAAGAGCGGAGACGACTCCCTGCAGCGCGACCTCGGCCCCCTCGAGGTCCCCCGACAGGATCGTGGGGAAGGACGCGTGGTAGAGGGCCATGGGGCTGTCGGCGGTCGCCCGGCGCAGCTCGAGGCCATACCGGCTCGCGCTCTCGAGGTCCCCGGTGGCCATGGAGTTGGCGATCAAGCCCTGCAGGGCCCAGGGTGACCCCGGGTAGAGGTCCAGAGCCCGGCGGTACCACGCGGCGGAAGCTTCGTACGCCCCGACGCACAGCAGAGCCACACCCATGTGGATTGACTGGGCCAGACTGTTCGGGTCGATTCTCGCACCCCGCCGCCCAGCAAAGGCCCCGCGGACCGGATCCCCCGACCAGTGACCGACCGCAGTGAGCCCCACCCACGCCGTGCTGACGTTCGGGTTCAGCGAGATGGCTCGCTCCAGAGAGATCCGAGCGGCTTCGCCGTCGCCCTGCCAAGCCTTGATCCATCCCAGGATGGCGTGTGCGTCCGGTAGGGTCGGATCCAGCTCCACGGCCAGCGACGCGCGCGCCAGCGCCGAGTCCGGCGCGGGGTAGCCGTGCACGCTCCTGCCGTATCCGAACCAGTGGGCCAGCTCCACGTGTGCCATGACGAAGCCCGGATCGAGCTCCGTGGCCCGCCGGAGCAGCTCCAGCGCGGCGTCGTACTCCTCCTTGACCTGGTAGTCGAGCTCCACGGCCCGCAAGTAGAGGTCGTAGGCGACGGGATCCTCGGTCGGACGAGCCTCGATCCGGGCGCGCTCGTCCGGCGTGATGAGCACCTCCAGCTCAGCGGCGATGGCCTGGGCGATCTCGCTCTGGAGCGCGAAGAGGTCGTCCGAGGCCCGGTCGTACCTCTCCGCCCACAGGTGACGGTCCTCCGCGGCGTCGATGAGCTGGACCTGGATGCGGACCCGCCCGCGGTTCTCCTGGACCGTGCCCTCCACCACGTACCGAACGCCGAGGTCGGCCGCGATCTCACGCACACCCATCTCGGTCTCGCCGTACCGCAGCACCGACGTCCGGGAGATGACGGCCAGGGACCGGATCAGCGACAGTCGCCGGAGCACCTCCTCGTGCAGGCCGGCGGCCAGGTAGGCGTTCTCCGCTCCCGCGCTCAGATTCTCCAGCGGGAGCACCGCGATCCGCGGGCGCGATTCGTCGATTGCGGCCAGCGGTACCTTCTCGGAGAACGGATCCGCCGGTGCCTCCCCAGCCGCCCATGGCTGCCACAGTCCCAGGGCTCCCACGGCCGTGACCACGGCGACCGCGACCATCCAGCGGAAGGGTCCCGAGCCACGGCCGGCGCCGGCCGGGGCGGTCCCGGGCTCTGCCGGCGAGGCAGGCGGCGTCGGGACGACCGCGTCCGACGGTGCGCCCGCCGGGATGGAGCGGGAGTCCTCGCCGAGTGACCGGATCGGGGTTCCACCCTTCACCCGCCCTCGCATCTCCGCGACCAATCGCTCCGTATCGGCCGACGGCTCCAGCTCGAGATCGTCCCGCAGCCGCCTGACGAAGGCCTCGTAGGCGTCCAGCGCGGCAGCCGGGTTGCCCACCCGGTCCAGGAGCCCGAGCCCTTCGCGCAGCACCCCCTCGTCGTGCGGGGCGTGGGCCAGCGCCCACCGCACCGACCGGGCGACTTCCATCGCCTCCCCCGCCTCCGCCGCCTCCCGGGCCAGGCCCAGGGCCGTCCGGACGGCCGCCCGCCGGAGCACCGACCGTCGCTCGTCCGCCCAACGGTCGAACTCGGGACAACCGGCCAGGTGGAAGCCCTTCAGGAAGTCGCCGGCGTAGAGCGCGAGGGCCTGCTGGCCGCGCTCGTCGTCCAGGGCGTCGAGGAAGGCGCACGCGTCGCACGCCAGCGCCTCGCGGTGGACGCGGAGGTTCTCGCGTCCGGAGCCGTCGAAGGCGTCGGCTCCGAGGGCGCAGCGGAGCCTGTACAGCGTCTGGCTCAGGGCCCTGCGGGCGCGCTCCTCGGAGAGCTCGGGCCAGAGCAACCCGAGGAGGGTGTCGCGGCG
>JASFUL010000500.1:0-4363 GCA_050050315.1 Gemmatimonadota bacterium | reverse complement strand
GTGCCGCCAATCGCGCCAGCCCGTAGCCGATGCCGGCCAGGCCGACCATCAGGCCGGGGGTCTCCACGTTGCCCGGTAGGCCGAAGAGCCAGCCGGTCTCCTCGATGCCGTCCAGCACCCCGGCCGCTCGCCGGTAGACCTCGTCCAGCAGCTCGCGGTCGTCCAGGGCGCGGGCGGCCGAGAGGAGGAAGTCCAGGTTCCCCAGGTCGCCGTGGCACAGCGAGTGGTTGTCCCCGAAGCCCTCCTGCAGGGTCGTCCGGACGGCGACCCGGATCTCCTCGCGGACCGAATCGTCGTCCAGATGGGGCAGACCGGAGATGCGGGCGAGCCCTACCCCGGGTGCACCGTGGCACCAGGCGCACATGAAGCGCTCCTGGCCCGGGGTGTCCGGTCCGGACGGGTCGGGCTCGGCGTCGGGCGCGTCCGGGTTCCAGGCGCGAAGGTCCGGCCAGTTGGCCATCTCGCGGTCGAACAGGCTGCGCTCGAATTCGACGCCCTCCACGGCCGCCCGCCGGAAGCGCTCGTCCCCCGTGGCGGCGCCGAGCCGAAGGAGGGCGAGAGCGATCCCCGCGGCGCCGTGGGACATTCCCGCCAACGGCCGGTTGCCGGCCAGCGGCATGACCCAGCCGAGCCCGCGGCGTTCACCGCCCCGCTGGGGCTGGGCGGTCTCGAGCAGTCGCTCGCCGCAGCGGAGCGCCGTGCTCCGGAGGAGGTCCGACGGCCGGTGCTCGGCGAGCGTCAGAAGGCTCAGCAGGCAGCCGGCCGAGCCCGCTCCCAGGTCGAGGACTTCGTCCCGCGCCACCTCCTCCGGCAGCCGGTCGAGGAAGCTCTCCGCCTGGTCGAGCAGCTCGCCGTCCCGCCACAGGACCCCCAGGTGGGTGAGCGCGTAGAGCACCCCTCCCCAGCCGTTCAGGATGCCGAGGCTGGTGACGGACTCCGGGTCGTGCTCGATCTGGAGGGCCTGGCTGCGCAGAGCCAGGCGCGCCACTTTGCGGTACTCGTCTGCGCCCGTGAGCTCTCCCAGGTAGCCCAGGAAGAGGGCGATGCCGGGCAGCCCGAGGTACAGGTCCGGCCGTGTCGGGGCCAGTTTCCAGCCCTCGGGTTCCCCGTGGTCGATCATCAGCCAGAGTGCTTCCGCCGGTCCCTGGAACGCGAGATCCAGGAGCCGTCGCGCGGTGGCTTCGGACGCTTCCAGCAGCCGGTTCGCCGACGCCGGCTCGCCGCCCGGCCGGAACGGATAGGAGGTGCGCCCCGGGGCGGTCTCCGACAGCCGGAGGACCTCGAGCGAGCTCCGGATCACGTTCCGTTGGCGCTCCAGGTCCCGATCGCTCCAGTGGGCGAGCCGTCTCCGGACCCGCTCCAGGCCGGTCTCGTCGAAGACCTCCGGGAGCCGTTCGCCGGTTCCGGTCCAGAGGTCCCGAGAGTCCGGCCGGCCGACGAACCGGGGCACGTCCCCCCGGGCCAGCTCCTCCTGCTCGAACGGGATCAGCGTTTCTAGGTAGGGCCGGTTCCGGATGCCCGCCCAGAGGCGGTCGTACAGGCGGTCCCGCTCCAGGGCGTTGCCGGCCACGTGGGGGTGCGTCGCCTCGACCATGAGCGACCCGTACCCCGCCGTCGGGCGGAAGAGGACCCGTACCGGCGCGCCTGCGAACGCGGCGAGCGGACCGTCCTCGGCGGTGAGCTCGTCCCGGTGCGCGGTCAGCAATCGGAAGAGCCGGGTGTAGCCCTCCTCGATCGCCTCTCCGTGTTCGAGGACCGCGATCTCCCGATCCTGGAGCCGTGGCCGATTCTCCCCCAGGGGGATCTCCACCTGGCGGCGCTCGAAGCGCATGCCGTCGGTTCGGTGCTCGGTGGGGGTGAGCACCGGCTGGGGGGTGAGCTGTCCCGGGCGTGATCCCATACCGCTGATGTCCACTCCGGCCCGCTCCCGGCTTCCCCAGATGCGTTGCGGCAACAGCCCGCTGGCCAGGACGGAGTCACGGAGGGGGGCCCCCGGATGGTGATCGGCGTCCCGGAGCGTCGGACCGTCGACCGGTGGATGGAACAGGGTCTCCAGGTCCACGATCACCGGGTGCTCGCCGGCGGCGATCAGGTTCTCGTGGTGGACGTCGGTGCCATCCAGCAGGTGGAGCAAGGCCAGGTTGGCTCCCTGGCGCAGGAAGTAGCGCCGGACCTCGTCCGACGACGTGCAGGCTGCCGGCTCCATGTACTCCATCCAGCCGTGGTCCCCGGCGTCGAAGACCTCGAGCGGCGCGAGCGGAGGCTCCCACCCCTTCGAGCTCAGCCAGGAGAGCAGCTCCTGGAACGCCCGCTCCACCGCCAGGGAGCGCGGCTTGTAGACGATCCGCAGCCGCTTGTCGGAGCGCCCACCGTCGAAGCGGAGGATGAGCACGCTCCGCCCTCCGTGGTGGGGGTCGGACAGGCTGCCGGTGACCTCCGCCAGACGGCCGAGGTCTCCGCTCTCGGCTCCTCCGGCTCTCCCGGTGAACCGCTGGCGCAGCTCGTCCGCGTCGGCAACCAGGTGCTCGAGCATCTCGAAGGACGCCTCCCGCCACTGCTCCAGGCGCAGGGCCAGTGCCCGGGCGAGGACCGGGTAGCGCGCCAGCACGTCCAGCGCCACCTCGCGACGGTAGAGGCTGCTCCGGAAGGCCTCGAACCGTTCCCGGGGCGTGCCCTCGGGGAGTCGTTCCTCGGCCTTCGCCACGTGCAGCTCCACCACCAGGACCCGGTTGAGCTGGAACGCCAGGTCCTCCGGCAGGTGGGCGGTGAGGGCTCGGCACGCCCGTTCTGCTTCGAAAGGGGCTTCGAACGGAGGATCGAACGAACGGCCCTCGACCAGTCGCCGAGTCCGTTCCAGCAGCCGGTCGAACGCCTGCTGGACCAGCGGCTCCACCAGGGGGAGGAAGGGGGAGCGTTCCTGGGCTGCGGGATCTTCGGGCCAGGGGAAGGCGTCTGCGACCGGCGCGGTGTACGCCCGGGCGATCTGTTCCAGCCAGGTCGGCGTCGTTTCGCTCCGGTCGCGGATCGCCTCCGGCGGCTCGCCGGCCAGGGTCAGGAGCTCTGCCTCCGAGAGCTTCTCCCGGCTCAGGCGGCGTTCCCAGATCTCGTCGTCGTCCAGGCCCGGCTGATTCCGCCAGTGCTCGACTCGCCGCCTCGCCAGCGTGGGGTCGTACCCGCTCGGATCGTCCGGACTCTCCGGGTGCGGACCTCCCGCTCGGCGCAGGGACTCCAGCCGCTCCGCGAGGCTCAGCCCCCGGAACCAGGTCGGCTCCTCGGACGGGCACGCCAGGTCGCTCCCATCGCGAGCCGCTTCGGGGCTCGACTCCGGTGGAACTTCGGAGGCGGTGCGACTGTGTGTATGTTTATTCAAGCTCATTAGGATTGAGCGGGATTCTTTCATCCGAGAAGATCACCTGGCAAGGGGGGTGGTTCGGAGCAGTCACCGGGGGCGGGGTCACCGGGGGTATACTGCGCGCTTTCGGAACTGAGGAGATGACCGAGCGATGGAAGTTGTCGTGGAGCCAGGGGGGCGCAGCACCGAGTCCCGGACCGACGTGCTGATCATCGGGAGCGGCGCCGGCGGCGGTCCTCTGGCGCGTTCCCTTGCCCGGACCGGGCTCCGGGTCCTGGTGCTCGAGAAGGGCCCCCGTTTCGAACGCCCGGACTACACCCACGAGGAGGGGGGAGTGGGGCCGGAGGACTTCACCCCGTCCCCCGAGGAGGATCCGCACACGGTGGTCACTCGAAAGACTCCGGAGCCCCGGCGGACCAACCTCGGGTGGATCGCCTCCTGCGTGGGTGGCGGCACGTCCCACATGGGGGCGTACCTCTACCGCTTTCACCCGGACGACTTCCGCATGGGCAGCCGGTTCGGTGACCGCGGGGAGCTGGGGGAGGCCCTGGTGGACTGGCCCTACGGCTACGACGAGCTCGAGCCCTACTACGCGACGGCGGAGTGGGAGGTGGGTGTTTCCGGTGGGGAACCGGCTGGTGGGTCGAACCCGGGGGAGGGAAGGCGCTCCCGGCCCTACCCGATGCCGCCGCTGACCCCCCACCCGATCGGCGCCGATCTGGACGCCGCCTGCCGGCGACTCGGCCTGCACCCGTTTCCCACCCCGCGGTCGATCAACTCCCGGGAGTACGCGGGCCGCCCCGGCTGCGCCTACTGCCTGAGCTGCGCTGGCTACGGCTGCCCCGTAGGAGCCCGCGGCAGCACCCAGGAGGCGCTGCTTCCCCGGGCCGAGGCGACGGGCCGGTGCACGGTCCGGTCCCGGGCCATGGTGCGGGAGATCCTGGTGGGCCGGGACGGTCGCGCCCGGGGCTGCGTCTGGATCGACGAGGAGGGCCAGGAGCACGAGGCGCG
>JASFUL010000499.1:0-4372 GCA_050050315.1 Gemmatimonadota bacterium | reverse complement strand
GCCTCGATCCTGCGTTCCGACACGGCGTCCGACGGGCGCGGCGTCCCCGGCGGTGCCGATCCCGTCGAGTGCATCTGGGCCCCCGACCGCCCCTTCCGCGGCTGGCAGCGCGACGACGAGGGCTCGCCACCCACGCCGTACGGGATCTACCTGAGGCGCGTGCTCGGCTGGTGAGGCGCCGCGCGGCGGCCACGGGCACCCCGTCGGGAGGCGTTCCTCGCACCCCTTGCTCAGCGAGGCATATCCGTGTTAGGGTAGCATACCTGACTGGCCGAGGGGTCGGCGAGGCGGGAGGACCGCCCTCCGCAGGAGCCGACCCGGCGGCCCCGCCCCGCATCCCCCGACGCGGGGCCCACGCCCACCCGGACGGGAACGACCTTTGAGCGGAAGCGACCTCTTCACCGGCACGCTGGACCTCCTGATCCTCCGCACGCTGCGGGACGAGCCGCTGCACGGCTACGCGGTGGGCAAGCACATCCGGGACACGAGCCGGGGCGTGCTGGACGTCGAGGAGGGGGCGCTGTACCCGGCGCTGCACCGCCTCGAGGCGAAGGGGCTGGTGACGGCCGAGTGGGGGCGGACCGACACGAACCGGCGGGCCAAGTTCTACCGCCTGACGGCGGCAGGCGAGGCGCGCCTGGCCTCGGAGGCCGAGCGCTGGGCGGACTACCAGCAGGCCGTCCAGGCCGTGCTCGGGGCGGCCGAGGGCTGAGCGTGAAGAGGGATCTGCCCCCCGGTGGTCCGGTGCCCGACCCCGACGAGGAGGTGCGGGCGGAGATCGAGTTCCACCTCGAGGAGCGGGCGCGGGAGTTCGAGGACGAGGGGCTGGAGCCGGACGACGCGCGGCGCGAGGCCGGGCGGGTGTTCGGCGACGTGGAGCGGATCGCGGGCGAGGTGCGCCGGATCCGGAGACGCAGGAAACGGGACGAGGGGATGAGGACGATGACGGGATCAGTGATGCAGGACGTGCGTGTCTCGCTCCGGGCGCTGGCCCGGCGGCCGGGCTTCGCGGTGGTCGTGATCGGGACGCTGGCCCTCGGGATCGGCGCCGTGACGGCCATCTTCAGCGTGGTCAACGGCTCGCTTCTGCGGGCGCTCCCCTTCGAGGACGGGGAGGGGCTGGTCTTCCTCCAGGGCGCGTACGACGCCCCGGACGGGCCGGCGATCCGGGGGGCCTCCCCGCCGGAGGCCCGGGACTGGGAGGCCATGAGCCGGAGCTTCTCGGAGGTGTCGGTGGCCGACGCCACGTCCTACACGCTCACCGGGGATGGACAGGCCGAGGTCGTGCCCGCGGAGCGGGTCGACGAGGGCTACTTCGACCTCCTGCGGGTCGAGCCCGCGCTCGGCCGGACGTTCACCGAGGAGGAGTACCGCGCGCCGGGCACCTATTTCGTCACCGTGCTCGGCCACGGGCTCTGGCAGCGCCGCTTCGGCGGCGACCCGTCGGTGATCGGACGCACCGTCATGCTGGGAGGGCAGCCGTGGACGGTGGTCGGGGTCATGCCCGAGGGCTTCGGCGGGACGCGTCTCGACGCGGACCTCTTCGTGCCGCTGGCGACCCTCGGCGAGGAGACCCTCTCCGCCCGGGGCAGCCGCTTCCTGGGCGTCGTGGCGCGCCTGGCCCCCGGCGTCGACCTCGAGTCCGCGCAGGCCGACATGGACGGCGTGGCCGCCCGGCTCGAGGCGGAGCACCCGCGCTCGCACGAGGATCGCATCGCCCTGGTCACGCCGGCCCGGGACGTCTACCTCGGCAGCACCCGCACGCTGATGCTGGTGATCCTGGGCGCCGCGTCGCTGCTGCTCCTCATCGCCACGGCGAACGTGACGAACCTCCTGCTGGTGCGCGCCACGACGAGGGAGGGCGAGGTGGTGATGCGGCGGGCCCTGGGGGCCGGGCGCGGCCGCCTGGTGCGGCAGTTCCTGACCGAGAGCCTGGTGCTGTCGGTCCTGGGCGCCGGCGCGGGGCTGATCCTCGGCGTCTGGGGCGCGAGGGCGCTCGCCGACGCCATGCCCGAGGCCCTGCTGCCCGCCTTCGTCGAGGTGCGCCCGGACGCCACGGTCTTCCTGGTCGTCACCGGGATCATGACGCTCGTGGGCGTCGCCGCGGGCCTGGCCCCGGGGTTGGCCGCGGCCCGGGAGGACCTGGCGTCCTCGCTCCGCGCCTCCAGGGACGGCGGGACCGGACGGTCCCGGCTGCAGGGGACGATCGTCGTCACGGAAGTGGCCCTGGCCCTCCTGCTCCTGGTGGGAGCCGGGCTCATGACCCGGAGCTTCCGCGCCCAGCTCGGGGTGGACCCCGGCTACGACCACGAGGAGCTCTACGGCTTCTCCCTGTTCCTGCCCGGCGAGCGCTTCGCCTCCGAAGAGGTGCGCCCGACGGTCGACGAGCTGCTGCGCCGCCTGGAGGACCGGCCCGAGGTGGCGGAGGCGACGGTCATGTCCGACATGCCCCTCCGGGGCGGGTATTCGGCCACCTACATGTGGCTGGCCGGTGCCACGGGCGACGAGGACCGGATCCGATTCTACATCCACCGGGTCGGCCCGGACTGGTTCGAGACGATGGGCACGGCGGTGGAGCGGGGTCGCCCGATCCGGGCCTCCGACGCCGAGGACGAGCTGCCGGTGGCGGTGATCAGCCAGGCGCTGGCCGACCGCTTCTTCGAGGGCGAGGACCCCCTCGGGCAGAGGGTCTTCCTGGGCACCCGGGACGACGGGGGCCACGTGATCGTCGGCGTCGCCGACGACGTCCGCTACCGGGACCTCACCACCGACATCCGCGGCGGCGCGGACGACCCCGACGTCTACGTTCCGTGGGAGCGGTACCCCAACCGGTCCGTCGACATCGTGCTGCGGCCACGGAGCGGCGGGCCCGGGGCCCTGGAGTCCGTGGCCCGGGAGGTGGTCGGCGAGTTCGACCCCCTCCTGGCCCTCACGGCGACGGGTCCCCTCTCCGAGGACCTCCGGGCCCAGACCGCGCAGGCCCGCTTCGGCTTCCAGCTCCTCACGGCGTTCAGCGCGCTCGCGGCCACGCTGGCCGTCATCGGGCTGTACGGGGTCCTCGCGTTCCACGTGGGGCGGAGACGACGGGAGATCGCGGTCCGGATGGCCCTCGGCGCGGAGCGGGGGCGGGTCCGGGGGATGGTGGTGGCCCAGGGGATGCGGCTGGCCGGCCTGGGGCTCGTGATCGGCCTCGCCGGCGCGTGGGTGGGAGCCCGCAGCGTGGCCGCGAGCCCCGACCTCCAGGACTTCCTCTTCCGGGTGGACGCGGTGGACCCGGCCACGTGGGCGGCGGTGGTCCTCCTCCTCGCGGCCGTGGCGGCGCTGGCCGCGCTGATCCCCGCCGTGCGGGCGACCCGGGTCGAGCCCCAGGGAGCGCTGCGCGACCAGTGAGACGGCGCGGACGCAGCCGCCCCTTCCGGGTCCGCCGCCGTCCCGGCGACCCGCTCAGCGGTCGGCGGCCGCCCGCGCTTCCTCCAGGGTGGCGGCGTGGATGGCCACGGTGTCGTCCGTGTCCCGGGCGTAGCCTCCCGCCAGCAGAACCGCCACGCCGACCCCGGCGTCCCGGCACCGCTCGAGCACCAGGCGGTCGCGTCGGCGCAGGCCGTCCAGCGTGAGCCCCAGCCCGCCGAGCTGGTCTTCCCGGTAGGGGTCGGCGCCGGCCAGGTAGAGCACCAGACCGGGGTCGTGCTCCGCCAGAAGCGCCGCCAGGTGCTCCTCCAGGAGCTCCAGGTAGTCGGCGTCGCCGATCCCGTCCGGGAGCGCCACGTCGCGGTCCGAGGGCGGCTTCACCGCGGGGTAGTTCCGCCGCTGGTGCATGGAGAAGGTGTACACGCGCGGGTCGTCGGCGAAGATGGCCGCGGTGCCGTTGCCGTGGTGCACGTCGAGGTCCACCACCGCCACGCGCTCGACGTCTCCCCCGTCCACCAGCGCCGCCCCCGCCACGGCGACGTCGTTCAGCAGGCAGAAGCCCTCGCCGTGGCCGGCGAAGGCGTGGTGGAAGCCCCCGCCGAGGTGGGCCCCGACGCCCTCCTCGAGGGCCAGGCGGGCGGTGAGCACGGTCCCGCCGCAGCAGAGCCTCATGGCGTGCGCCAGGGCCCGGGAGAAGGGCACCTCGAGCTGCCACCGCTCGGCCATGGAGAGGTCGTCCTCGCGGATCTTGCGCAGGTACTCCCGCGAGTGCACCCGCTCCAGGTCGCCGTCCCCGGCGGGCTCGGGCTCGACGAAGGCGTCCTCGCCCACGACGCCCGTGCCGAGAAGTCGGTCGCGGACGAGCCGGTACTTCCGGGTCGGAAAGACGTGGACGCCGATGTCGACCTCGTACCGCGGCGACCAGACGATCTTCACGGCTGCCTCCTCGGCGCGGCGCTCACGT
>JASFUL010000498.1:0-4374 GCA_050050315.1 Gemmatimonadota bacterium | reverse complement strand
CTCCTCGGGCGGGTAGCGGCGACGGGGGAAGAGGGCCAGCTCCAGCCAGCGCTCGTTGTGGTAGTCCAGGGGCTCGAAGAACTCGGCCGGGTCGCCGGTGTGGATGAACACCGGCAGCTCCAGGCGCGCCGCGGCCTCCCATATCGGGTCCATGACCGGGTCGTCGATGTGGAGCCGGGAGCCGTCGGGCTTCCGGTAGTAGAGTCCGAGGCCCTTGCTGACCTCGCCGATCGCCACGGCGCCCGCCTCGGCGGCCTCCTCCAGGCGCGCCACCTCCCGTTCGGCCCACCCGGGCTCGCCCACGCCGTCGAAGTCGATGCCGGCCATGATGCGCACCCGGTCCCGCATGGAGGGCGTCGCTTCCAGGGCGGCCAGCGTGGAGCGGAGCCGGTCCCCCCTGAGGTTGTTGGCGGCGATCATCAGGCGGAGGCCCAGGTCGTCCATGGCCTCGCCGAGCTCGGTGAGGCCCTCGGGCGAGTCGATCCCGCGGGGATGGCCGTGGAAGTCGACCACCGGGTACTGCGGCCTCGGCACGGGGTGCTCGTCCGTCACGAGCGTGGAGTGGGGCCGGTAGTCGACGATGCTCGGCGGAGGGAGCTGCGGCGCCTGGCACCGGCCGGGGCGGACCTCGGTCATGCCGGCCGGGCACTCCTCCCCGGGAGCCACGGTGACGGACTCCCCTCCGCCCCTCTGCGCCGCGGCCGGTGGGACGAGGGTGATCAGCGCGACGAGGGTGGGGACGACGGTCCTGTGCATGGATCTCCTTCGGTGTGGGCCGGGGCACTCCTGCCGCCCTACATCCCCCCGTGCTCCGTCCTGGCGATGATCTCGTCCTGCAGCTCGACCGAGAGGTCGCAGAAGTAGTCGCTATAACCCGCGACGCGCACGATGAGGTCCCGGTGCGCCTCCGGGTTCCGTTGCGCGTTCCGGAGCACCTCCGCGTCGACCACGTTGAACTGGACGTGGTGCCCGTCCAGCTTGAAGTAGCTCCGCACCAGGTGGGCCAGGCCGCGGATGCCCTCGTCGCCCTCGAGGAGCGACGGGGTGAACTTCATGTTCAGCAGCGTCCCGCCCGTCTTGACGTGGTCCATCTTCGCGGCGGAGCGGAAGACCGCGGTCGGCCCCTTCCGGTCGGCGCCCTGCACCGGCGAGATGCCCTCCGACACGGGCTGGCCCGCCTTCCGGCCGTCCGGCGTCGCGCCGGTCACCTGGCCGAAGTAGATGTGCGAGGTCGTGGGCAGCATCTCGATCCGGTAGTGCCCGCCCTTGGTGTTCGGGCGACCGTCGATCATCTCGAAGAGGCACCGGAACGTCCGCTCCATGTGGCGGTCCGCCCGGTCGTCGTCGTTGCCGTACCTGGGCATGCGGTTCACGAGCTTCTGCCGGAGCGGCTCGGCGTCCTCGAAGTCCCGGTCCAGGACCTCCACCAGGGCGTCCAGCGTCGTGCAGCCATCCTGGAAGACCTCCTTCTCCAGGGCGGCCAGACAGTCGGTGATGGTGCCGATGCCCACCACCTGGATGAAGGTGTTGTCGTAGCGGGCGCCTCCCGCGTTGTAGTCCCGCCCCTTCTCGATGCAGTCGTCGATCAGGACCGAGAGGAAGGGCGCGGGCATCTCCTGGGCGTACAGCCGCTCGATGAGCCGGTTGCCCCGGACCTTGACGTCGATGAAGTGCCGGAGCTGCGTCCGGTACGCCTCGAACAGCTCGTCGAAGGTGGCGAAGGTCTCCGGGGATCCCGTGGGCGGCCCGATCCGCCTGCCCGTGCGCGGGTCGATCCCGTCGTGGAGCGTGATCTCGAGCACCTTCACCGTGTTGAAGTAGCCGGTGAGGATGTACGCCTCCTTGCCGAAGGCCCCGACCTCGACGCAGCCGCTGCACCCGCCCGCGCGGGCGTCCTCCAGCGTCTTGCCCTGGCGGACCTGCTCCTCGACCACGCTGTCGGCGTTGAAGAGGGAGGGGAAGCCGTACCCCTTGCGGACGACCCTGAGCGCGTGCTCCAGGAGGTGCTCGGGCGTCTTGCGAGAGACCTGCAGGTTGTTGCTGGGCTGGAGCAGGTGCATGTCGTCGATGACGTCCAGCAGCACGTGCGACAGCTCGTTCGAGCCGTCGGAGCCGTCGGAGAGCAGCCCGCCGAGGTTGATGTTGGCGAAGTCCGTGTACGTCCCGCTCTCCGCCGCCGTGACCCCCACCTTCGGGGGCGCCGGCTGGTTGTTGAACTTGACGAAGAAGGCCTCGAGCAGCTCCCGGGCGCCCGCTTCGGTGAGCGCGCCCTCGGCGAGCCCCCGCCTGTAGAAGGGCAGGAGATGCTGGTCCAGGTGGCCGGGATTGAAGGCGTCCCAGCCGTTGAGCTCGATGATCACCCCCAGGTGGCAGAACCAGTACGTCTGGAGCGCCTCGTGGAAGTCCCGGGGGGCGTGCGCCGGCACCCGGTCGCACACGGCGGCGATGCGCAGGAGCTCCGCCCGGCGGCGCGGATCGCCCTCCTCCTCCGCCTTCTCCCGGGCCAGCGCGGCGTGGCGTCCGGCGAACGCGATCAGCGCCTCGCACGCGATGTCCATCGCCCGGAACTGCTCCCGCCTCTCGTACGCCCGCGGATCCTCCGCGAAGTCGAGCGCCTCGACCGCTCGCGCGATGTCCGCCTGGAAGTCCCGCATCCCCCTGCGATAGATCTTGTCGTCCAGGACGGTGTGGCCCGGCGCGCGCTGCTCCATGAACTCGGTGAAGACGCCGGCCTCGTACGCGTCCTTCCACTCCGGGGGCAGCATGCCGAACATGCGGTCGCGGAGGCTCCGCCCCCGCCAGAACGGGATGATCCGGTCGCGGTAGACCTCCCGCACCTCGTCGGCGACCCGGTACCAGGTCTTCGGCCGGGAGTCCAGGATCTCCAGGTCCTCGACGGTGTGGCAGGTCACCTCGGGGTAGGTGGGCACGACCTTGGGCGCCGGGCCCCGTTCGCCCACGATCAGCTCGCGGTCGCCGATCCAGATCGTCTGGTGCTCCAGCAGATGGCGGAAGGCCAGCGCGCGCAGGACCGGTGGCGAATGCCGTCCCAGCTCCGCCTCGTAGAAGTCCGTCAGCAGCTCGGCCCGCTCCGAGGAGATCCGCGGCTCCGCCTCCAGGCTCTCCCGGCGCAGCGTCTCGGTCCTGGCGTTCATGCGGGGGTCATCCTCCGATGTGGGGCTCGAGACCGGACGTGGCCACGAGGGCGGCCAGGCGCCGCATGTGGGCCGGGTCCGGCTTCGGGATCGCGTCGAGGTCGTGGGGCGGGTCACCGCGGTCCGGGGCCGGGTCGGCCTCGCGCCGGGGGATGCGGTCCGGACCCGCCGAGCGGCCGAGGCGGGCCCGTTTCCGGAGACCGAGCGCGTGGTAGGGCAGCAGATGGACCCTGCGGACTCCCGGCAGGGACGCCGCGAAGCGGGCGAGGGCCTCGATGTGGTCCGGGTCGTCGTTGAGGCCCGGGACGACGGGCACGCGGATCCGGACGTCGTCGTGGACCGCGGCCAAGGCGCGCGCGTTGTCCAGGATGCGCCGGTTGGCGACGCCCGTGAGCTCCCGGTGGCGCTGCGGGTCCATGTGCTTGAGGTCGTAGAGGAAGACCCCGGTCAGGGGCGCCGCCCGCAGCAGGTGCTCGGTCCGGCAGAAGCCGGAGGTGTCCACGGCCGTCCGAAGGCCCTCGTCCCGGCACGCCTCGAGGGCCGCGAACAGGAAGCCGGGCTGCATGAGCGGCTCACCTCCCGAGAAGGTCACGCCGCCGCCCGACTCGTCGAAGAACGGCCGGTCCCGGACGAGCTCCTCCACGAGGTCCGGCACGCTCCACGCCCGGCCCACGATCCGGCGCGCCTCCGCGGGGCAGACGTCGACGCACGCGCCGCACAGGTCGCAGAGGGGGAGATCGTCCTCCGGTCCGCCACTGTCCGTCGACCTCCCCCCCGTCCCTCGACGCGTCTCGGCCGCGCCCCCTCCATCCGCGTCCCCCTCCGCCCCCTCGACCGCCTCGAGGTATCCGGTCGGGCACGCCTCGATGCACTGTCCGCAGTGGATGCAGCGGCTCTCGACGTGGGTCAACTCGGGGGCGCCGGCCATGCTCTCCGGGTTGTGGC
Source organism: Gemmatimonadota bacterium (assembly GCA_050050315.1). Classification (GTDB taxonomy): domain Bacteria; phylum Gemmatimonadota; class Gemmatimonadetes; order Longimicrobiales; family Gaopeijiaceae; genus JASFUL01. The sequence continues at coordinate 274 of JASFUL010000498.1, read as the reverse complement.
ACCAGAGGCAGCGGAGCGGGCAGCCCTTGAGGAACACCGTGGTCCGGATGCCCGGCCCGTCGTGCACCGAGAAGCGCTGGATGTTGAACACGGTCCCGCGTACGGCGTGGTCGGCCGTGCGGCTCCCGGACGTCCCGGCGGATCGCGCGGATGGGTGCATACCGGAAGATACCGGCCTGCCGAGGAAGTGTCTTCCTCTGCGGTCCGCACGCCGCCCGGCCTCGCCCCCCGCGGCGGCTGTGCGGGCCGTCCCCACCTCAGCGCCCGCTCCCGA
>JASFUL010000497.1:0-4376 GCA_050050315.1 Gemmatimonadota bacterium | reverse complement strand
TTCGTAGCCGGGCTCGTGACGGTGCCCCTGGGCGTCGCCGGCCAGCAGACAGCGCGGATGGCGCCGGGGATGGCGGTCGAGACGTACCGGTTCTCGGCGGCCGGCGACGTGGGGTTGGAGTCCGTCACGCTATTCACGACACACTTCGCCGCGGGGACGGTGGCCGGACCGGCGCGCCTGAGCGTCCGTGGCGCGTGGGCCCGCGGGACCGTCGCCCTCCCGGACGGCGACGCGGAGCTGTCCGGGCTGGTCGACACGGAGCTCCGCGTCGACTGGGACGTCCTGCCCGACGAGTTGACCCTGACGGCCCGCGGCTTCCTCCCGACGGGTGTGGCGACGCTCGACCCGGAGCAGTCGGTGGTCGCCAGCGTGCTGTCGTCCGACCTGCTGCCCTTCCGGGTGAGCAGCCTGGGCACCGGAGGTGGGGTCTTCCTCGAGGGCGCCGCAAGTCACCGCTTCGGTGGGCTGGGGGCCGGGATCAGCCTCGGGTGGGGAAGATCGGGTGAGCTCGAGCCCCTCGAGGGAGAGTCCGTCGTCTACCGGCCAGGGAGCCAGTGGTCTGCGAGGGTGGCGCTGGACGGGGAGCTGGGGCCCGCCGTGAAGGGGTCCGTCCGGCTCGGCTTCCGGCGCTACGGAGACGACACCATGGACGGCCGGAACCTCTTCCAGCCCGGGAACCGCCTCGAGGGCCTGGTGAGCGTCGGGTTTCCCACGGTCCGTGGAGGGAGCGCGGCCGTCTATGCGGGCCTGTTCCACCGGGAGAACGGGACTGCCCTGCTGGAGACCCTGGCGGACGCCCCGTCCCAGGACCTCCTTCTCGCGGGGGCGGTCTGGCGGGTGGCGCTCGGGGGTACGTGGATCCAGCCCCGGGCCGACGCGCGGCTGTTCCGGAGCGAGGACGGGGTGGGACAGGGATTCCAGCTGGGGGTGGGCTCCTCGGCCGAGATCGAGGTCGGTTCCGAGGTGACGCTGGTACCGGTTCTGATCGCCCGGATCGGAAACGTCGAGGTCCGGGAGGGCCTCAGCAGCGGCTTCACCGGGGCGGAGCTCGGCGTCTCGGTGAGGTTCGGACGATGAGCGCCCGGCGACGGGCGGGGGATCGGGGCTCGCTCGGACGCACCGCCGTGCTGGCCGCCGCAGCGGCTGTGGCGTGGGGTCTGGGCGCATGCGACGCCTACTTCTACGACGGCGCCCCACCGGTGTCCATCTCCCTGTCGGTCTCTCTCGCCGTGGCATCGCCGCCGCTGCTCCAGGCCGGCCTCGCGGAGGAGGTGTTCGAGCGGGTCGATGCCGCCCGGGTGACGATCCGAGCGGCGGGCGAGACGCTGGTCGACGGGCAGCGGTCCGTCACGCCCGTGTCGGAGGGGCTCGCCACCGCCCCCATCGAGCTCGCCGTGCCGCGGTCCGGAAGCGACCTGACCATCGAGGCCACGCTCCTGGGTGACGGAATGGAGCTCTTCCAGGGCGCGACCGCCGTCCGCGTGGAGGCGGGGAGCGACGGATCCGTGACCGTCCCCGTGGAGCTGATCGACCTGCCTCCCGACGTCGTCGTCCTCGGTCCGCCGGACGGGACGACCGTTCTGGAAGGGACCGCCGTCGAGCTGAGCGCCACGGCCGACGATCGACCGGAGGGGGACCTGACGGCCTCGATCGTGTGGAGCTCCGACCGCGACGGCGTCCTGGGGAGCGGGGGGACGGTGGTCGTCACCCTCTCCGTCGGAAGGCATACCGTCACGGCGTCGGTCACCGACGCCGGAGGACAGAGCGACTCGCAGTCCATCCAGATCCGCGTGCTGGATGACCCGCCGCCCGTGGTGACGATCAGCGAGCCACCCGACGGCACGACGGTCTCCGAGGGCAGCGTCGTCGCGCTCGTGGGATCGGCGGTCGACGACCCGGACGGGGACCTGACGACGTCGCTCCGATGGACCTCCGACATGGACGGCCTCCTGGGGATCGGAGGGGCCGTGGATGCCGTGCTCTCCCCAGGCAGCCACACCGTCATGGCCGCCGCGACGGATTCGCGGGGCCAGACCGGATCGGCGTCCGTCGGCGTCACCGTCACGGGCCTGAGCACGCTGTCGGTGACCGTGGAGGGAAGCGGCACGGTGACCAGCGATCCCGGGGGGATCGATTGCACGGGAGACTGCCAGGAGGGCTACGACGACGGCACAGCGGTGACGCTCACGGCCGCGCCGGCCGAGGGCTGGGCGTTCGTCGGCTGGAGCGGCGCGTGCTCCGGGACCGGGGGGTGCGAGGTCACCATGGACGGGGACCGGTCCGTCACGGCCACCTTCGAGGAATCGGTCGTCGTGACGCTGTCGGTGACCGTGGAGGGGGGCGGCAGCGTCACCAGCGAGCCCGCCGGCATCACGTGTCCGGGGGACTGCGAGGAGAGCTACGAAGAAGGCACGCTCGTGACGCTGTTCGCGGCGCCCGCCGACGGGTGGACCTTCGCCGGTTGGGGCGGCGCCTGCTCGGGGTCGGGGGGGTGCTCGGTGACGATGAACGTGGCCAGGACGGTGACGGCGACGTTCGAGGAGGAAGCCCCGGTTCTCCGGCCCGAAGAGTCCTGCAGCGACTACCCCGACGACGCGATCGCCACCTTCCTCGACCTCAACCTCGAAGGCCAGGTCCGTTCCGCGCTCTCGGTGGGCCCGACGGAGGACCTCACGTGCGGGTTGCTCCGGACGCTGACGGCGCTGACCGCCGTGGAACGCGGGATCGTCAGCCTCGTGGGCATCCAGAACCTCACCGGGCTGACGTACCTGCAGCTGAACGGCAACTCGATCCTCAGCCTCGAACCGTTGCGCGATCTCACCGGGCTCAGGAATCTCTACCTGCAGTCCAACGGTCTCAGCGACATACGCCCGCTCGGCGTGCTCGAGAACCTGACGAGCCTCGACCTCGACGACAACGAGATCACCGACATCACGGCGCTGAGCGGGCTCAGGAGCATCGTCAGCCTGGATCTGCAGATCAACCAGATCAGCGACATAACCCCGGTGAGCGGCCTCACGACCCTCGTATACCTGCGGTTCACCCGCAACTCGGTCAGCGATCTCGGCGCGCTGAGCAGCCTCTCCAACCTGCAGTACCTCTGGGTCGACGAGAACTCGGTCAGCAAGATCGACCCCTTGGCCGAGCTAGGGAGGCTCGTCTACCTCGCGCTCGGAGGCAACTCGATCACCGACATCGGCATACTCTCCGACCTCCCGGGACTGGAGCAGCTCTACCTGCAGTCCAACTCCATCACGGACGTGGGCCCCCTCACGGGTCTGACTCGTCTCTTCGACCTGTACCTGGACGACAACCCCCTCACCAACATCGACCCGCTCCTGGAGAACGAGGGTCTCGGCGAGGGGGACGTCGTCAGCCTCGTGAAGACCGGAGCGAGCTGCGACGCGGTGGCCGTGCTCAAGGACCGGGGGGTGACCGTCTACTCCGACTGCGGCTGAGCCTGGCCCGGGACACCACCCGGGCCAACCAGCACCCCCCCCGGGCCCCGGGAGCACGGTCGCCCGGGCTCCGCCTCCCACGTCGGGGGACCAGGTGGCCGGCCACCCGGTTTTCCCCTATACATGGCGTCCCGGCCGGCCCCGGGACGCCGGCCGACCGGGTGGGATCCGGGATCTCGACGACGGAACGGCGCGGCCCGGTCTTCGGCGGTGGTGCTCGTGAGCGCAGGGGGGACGACGGGGGGAGGGAGAATGACGATGCCACGGGAAGTGGGGTGGGTGGGCCGAACGGCAGCGGTCGCGATCGCGATGCTCGCCGTGGCCGCAGCGACGAACGGGACGGGGCAAAAGCCCCGGGAGCCCGCCGTCGCGTCGGGCCCGTCGGGTCGCGTGGTGAAGGCCGGGGGCGGACCCGCTCCGGGGGCGATGGTCACCGCGACCCTCGACGACGGGCGGAGCGTGACCGTCTACTCGGGAGAGGGAGGACGCTTCACGCTGCCTGGAGAGGCGGAGGGCGCGAGCACGCTCGTGGCGCGCCTGCCCGGCGTGGGCCGGGCGTCCCTCGACGGGGCCTCCGGCGAGGGACTGGTCGTGCGGCTGGAGGAGCCGGATCCCGTGCTTCCCCCGGGCGCGGCCTGGGTGGCGGAGCTGCCCGCCGGCGAGACGCGCCGGCGATTCATCGTGGACTGCACCGGGTGCCACGTGACCGACGCGTCGAGGACCGAGGTGGACGGAACGGTCCGGGACAGCGCGGCGTGGCACGCGGCGGTGGCCCAGATGGTCGGGTCCTTTGGTCCCGGCACCGGCTTTCCCATCATCTCCAGCTGGGCCGATCCGGCATCGGTGTCGGGTTGGCTCGCTCGTGGGTTCGCCCACGCGGAGCCCCGCCCGGTGCAGCTGAGGGGCCCCGCCGAAGAC
>JASFUL010000496.1:0-4390 GCA_050050315.1 Gemmatimonadota bacterium | reverse complement strand
GCCCTGGGGAGAGCGCTGGGAAGCGGACCTGCTGCCGGCGCCGCCGGAGGGCCGTCGGTCTACGTAGCCATGCCGGAGCTCCGGCTCCTCACCTTGCGAGCGCGGGGACGGGTGCTCAAACGTGGAGACCCGTAGCCACACTCCTGTCGACCGGAGCCCCGTCCCGATGCGCGCCCGCCCCCCCGCCCCCGTCACCGCCTTCCTCCTCGCCTTCCTCCTCGCCTGTGGTCCCGCCGCCCACGCCGGAGGGCAGGACTTCGAAGCCGAGTACGAGTCGCTCATCGAAGACTTCCTCGCCGCGGTCCCGGATACGGCGGCCCTGGAGGCACTCGACGAGCGGTCCGACTCCCTGACCGACCGGATCCGCGGATACCGGTCCGACCACCGGGCCGATCTCTCCGACGAGGAGCTCGACCGCCTCGGCGACCTGGCGAGCGAGGTGGCGGTCCTGGACCAGGTCATCCGGGTCGTCGGGCAGCTCAGCAACTCGGCCGACGTCGAGATCGAGGACTTCGACGCCGTGAACCGTCGCCTGGAGCTCGAGCCGAGGGTCCTCCAGACCCACGAGTCCGGCCTGGAGATCGTCCGGATCGACATCGGCTCCTTCGGGAGCATGCTCCTGCGCAACCCGACGACGATGACGTTCCAGGTCGATTACGAGACGAACGACGCCGACAGGCCCTACGGGTTCGGTAGCGCCGATTGCCAGAGCTACTCCGTCATGTCGGGGCTCTTCAACTCCAGGGACCGGGACCTCGAGAACATCGAGCTCACGTTGACCGACGTGGAGGACAGCGGCCTCGGCACGTGCGGCTGAGCAGCTGAACCGGTAGTGACGGGTTCGCGCCTCTCTCCCGACGACGACGGCATGACCTGGCGCCGGTGCGGCGACAGCGGCCTCTGCCTTCCCGCGATCTCGCTGGGGCTGTGCCGCATGTGGCCCGGCCCCTACGGCGACGGCGGCTCCCGCAAGTACCTGCTGTCCAGCCTCGACCAGAGCCTCCAGCGCCTCGGCCTGGACTACGTGGACGTGTTCTACCACCACCGCCCGGATCCGGACACGCCCCTGGAGGAGAGCATGCTGGCGTGCACCAGGCGGTGCGGCAGGGGAAGGCGCTCTACGCCGGGATCTCGAACTACCCTCCCGACCGGACCCGGCGGGCCGTGGAGATTCTGCGGGAGCTCCGCGTTCCCGTCGTCCTCCACCAGCCGAAGTACAGCATGCTCCACCGGGAGCCCGAGGAGGGACTCCTGGATACGCTCCGGGAGCTCGGCGTCGGGTGCATCGTCTTCTCGCCCCTGGCCCAGGGGCTGCTGACGAATCGCTACCTGGACGACGTCCCCGACGACTCCCGGGCCGCGAAGGACCACGGTTTCCTTCAGCGGGAGCAGGTCACCCAGGAGCTCCGCGCCGGGCTCCGGGCCCTGGACGAGATCGCCCGGGCCCGGGGACAGAGCCTGGCGCAGATGGCCCTCGCCTGGGTGCTGCGGCACGGGTCCGTGTCCTCGGCGCTGGTGGGCGCGAGCCGGGTCTCGCAGGTGGAGGACTCCGTGGCGGCGCTCCAGAACCTGGCGTTCTCCGAGGAGGAGCTGGCCCGGATCGAGGCGGTGTCGTTGCCTTCGTAGCTCCTCCCGGTTACGTGTCACGCTGGGGGGGTGATCGGCCGGCGGCCGGCCGAATGGACCGCCGGGATCGATCTGCCCTGGTCGTGCCCGGGGGGCCACGCCTCCCGAACACCTGGAGAGTCCCATGAGCCACCCGATCCGACGCGCTCGCTCTCTCGCAGGCCCGTGCGGCCTGCTCCTGGTCCTCGCCCTCGCCGGAGACGTCGGCGCCCAACGCGTCCCCGGCGACGGGTGGATGCGCTACGTGGATCCGGCCGAGGCCGGCTTCGACGCCACCCGGCTGGAAGCGGCTCGCGAGACCTGGGAGGGACTGCCCTCCGCGGCGTTCCTGGTCGTGGCCGACGGTGCGGTGGTCTCCGCGTGGGGCGACGTGGGCCGGCGCTACATGTGCCACTCGGTTCGGAAGAGCTTCCTCTCGGCGCTGTACGGCATCTACTGGGACCGGGGTGAGGTCGAGCTGAACAAGCGGCTTTCGGACCTGGGCATCGACGACTACCCCGGCCCGCTCCTCGAGACCGAGCGCGAGGCCCGGATCCTGGACCTGCTGAAGGCCCGTTCGGGCGTCTTCCATCCCGCGGCCTACGCCGGACGGACCGACTCGAGGCCCCGGGGCAGCGAGGGTCCCGGCCGCTACTGGGCGTACAACAACTGGGACTTCAACACCCTCGCGACGATCCTCATGCAGGAGACCGGCGCCGAGGTCTTCACCGCCTTCGACCAGTTCTTCGGCCGGCCCCTGGGCATGGAGGACTGGCGCGTGTCGGACGGCTACTACCACTACGAGCGCGACAAGTCACGCTACCCCGCCTACCCGTTCCGCATGTCGGCCCGGGACGCCGCGCGCTTCGGGCTCCTCTTCGCCCGCGAGGGCGTGTGGGGCGACGAGCGGATCCTGTCGAAGCACTGGGTGCGCCGGAGCTCGGCGCTCTACTCCATCGACACCGACGTCGTCGGCTACGGGTTCATGTGGTGGGTGTACCGGGAGCCCCGCTTCCAGCGCTACGGCATGTACGCGGCCCTGGGGGTGGGCAACCAGATGATCGCCGTGCTTCCCGAGATCGACGTCGTCATCGTCAACCGCGCGAACACGTACGAGGGCGAGAGCACGCCGAGCCGGGCGCTCCTGGACCTGATCCAGGAGGTGCTGGAGGCCCGCACCGGAGCTCCCGTCGCCGATCCGGCGCTGGTGCCATTGGAGACGGAGCCGGATCCGCTCATCACTTCGGTGCCCGACGACGCGCTCGAGGAGTTCGTGGGCGAATGGGCGTACCCGCCGTCCCCCTTGGGCCTGCCCGCGGAGGCCACGCTGGAGATCGCGGCGGGAGACGGCCACCTGGTCTCCTACCTGCCCGTTGCCGGGACCTTCGCGCTCTATCGGCAGCCGGACGGGACCTTCCACCAGGAGGACAGCCACCGCACGCTCTGGCCGGTCCGGGACGAGGCCGGCTCCTTCGCGGGTCTTGCCGAGGCCGAGTCCATGGTGGCGGGAGCGATCGTCGCCGCGGCGGACGGACGCGCCGCGCGCGGGCGGGAGCTCCTCGCCCACCTCCAGGGCCGCGGAGGAATGGTGGCCGACGTCGGAGGGGTGGTGGTCGACCTGCTCGGTGGGGAAGGGGGGGCCGCGGAGCGGAGGCTGCAGGAGCTCCGCCGGGAGAACGTCCCGCCCGTCGCCGTGGAGCTCACCGTCAACCGCGCGGGGTACCTGCTGCTGGAGGACGGGTACGCCGATCAGGCGGTGCGGGTCTTCGAGCTCAACACCCGGGTCTTCCCCGAGGGCTTCAACACCTGGGACAGCCTGGGCGAGGCGTACGCGGAGGTCGGGCGGGCGCGCGACGCCATTCGCGCCTTCGAGCGCTCCCTCGAGCTCAACCCCGAGAACGAGAGCGCGAGGGCGAGGATCGAGGGGTTGCGGGGGGGAGGGGGTTCATGAGGGGGGGCTCGCCTCCAGCTCCAGCTCGTAGATCTCGATGCTGCCATCGAGGTTGCGGTTGAAGACGATCCGGGTGCCGTCGGGCGACACGTCCCCTCTCTGATCGGCGCCGGGACCGAAGGTCAGCTGTTCCCGATCTCCCGTCTCCACGTCGAGCCGGAACAGCTTGAAGACGCCGTCCACCTCGGACGAGTAGAGGACGTGGCGACCGTCCGGGAACCACGCCGGATACCCGTCGTAGACGGAGTTCGCGGTGAGTCGGGTCAGCCGGCCGGTGGCCAGCTCCAGCAACATGATCTCTCCGTTGGACTCCACGTTGTCCCACCACTTGTCGAACACGATCCGTTCGCCGTCGGGCGAAACCCGAGCGTAGCTGTTCAAGTCGTCGTCCCGCAGGATCTCCCGCTCGTTCCCGCCGTCGGCATCCATCATCCAGATGGCGTACCGCCTCTCGCCGGGCACCTGCCTGTTGAACACGATCCGACGGGAGTCCGGGGTCCAGTAGGGGTGGATCTCCGGCTCTTCCGCGGTGGTGAGGCGGACGGGGTTTCCACCATCCGCGTCCATCCGCCAGACGTCGTAGCCACCGGCGCGGTCGCTGATGAACGCGACGTGACGCCCGTCGGGTGCCATGCTGGGCATCCGGTCGAGGCTGTCCCCGTTCGTGAGCCGACGGATGGCGGATCCACTGTGGTCCATGCCCGATCTCGGAATCACGTAGACGTCCCAGTTGCCGGCCACCGACGACTCGTACAGGATTTCGCCTCGAGGTGTGTACGTCGGATACGAGAGCCGCACGTTGCTGATCTTCTCCACGGTCTGGCCCGCGACGGC
>JASFUL010000495.1:0-4404 GCA_050050315.1 Gemmatimonadota bacterium | reverse complement strand
GTGGCCACCATCGAGCCGACCGTGGCGCCCACCGGCACCGTGGACCCGAGGAAGGGGACGGCGAGCACGCCCAGGACCGCCCCCACCAGCAGGCCGATCCCGATGTCACCGGCGATCGCCCTGCCGCTGGCGAAGATCCGTGCCGGGTCGGGGAGGAACGGGAGCTGGCGGGTGATGCGCAGGGCCACCGTGACCGCGGGACCCACGATCCAGAACGTGAGCACGGCCGCCAGGAGCACCGCCCCCGTCTCGGTCACGCGCAGCCGCAGGCCCCACAGCTCGGGCCGCTCGACGAGGAACATGACGAGGAGCGCGGCGAAGGAGGCGGCCACGAGGGCGGTGCCCGTCCTGCGCTCCGGCCAGCGGGCGAAGGCGTTGGAGAGCGCCCGCCATCCGTAGACCGCGGCGTGTCCGACGAACGCGAAGCCCGCGATCCACGCCAGGCCGACGCCGGCCAGCGTCAGGGGACGGCCGAGCATCACGGCGGGCATGCTCATCCCGATCCAGATCGTCACGAGCCAGGCCACTGCGAGCGCGGGGACCGCGTAGAGAACCGCGCGCCCCAGGTCGCTCGTGGCATGTCGCGGGCCGGTGCCGGCCGGACGTCCGAAGAAGCCCAGGGCGAGCCCGTGGGCCAGCCCGAGGACGGCGCCGATCACGAACAGGCCGGAGGCGGTGAAGAAGAGTCCGTGCCCGCTCAGGCGACCGGACAGGGTCATCAGGGCGACCAGGATCCCGCCGAGGAGGATGCCGCCCGTCGCCGCCCACGTCACGGCCACGCGTCCGTGCAGCCCGATCCCCTTCGGTACGTCCGTTCCCAGTCGATTCTCGTATGTCCTGGCGTTCTCGCTCATCGTTTCCTCCCGGTTGCTGGACCCTCTCACCTGCTGCCGGGGTCCGTTGGCATCCACAGGTAGGACAAGGGTGGTGCCACCGGGGCCATATTCCCCATAAGTCATTCATTGACAGAGATTTATGGGTACTCCATGTCTGCGTCCAGGACCTCGCCGGAGGTGGCTGGCGCGCGGTATCGCGCGGTCCCGTGCGCGATTTCGCGCGCTGTCGAGTGGGCCGGAGGGAAGGAGGGCCGGTCGGTGCGGGTCCGCTCAGAGGTCGGCGGAGGAAGCGTGACCCCTGCGGAACTGGTCCCCGTCCCTTCCGTCCATCCGGCCCACGCCGAAGTGGCGCTGCTCCTGTCCCTCGAGGGAGGGGTCGCGGTACCGGATCAGGCGTCCGGGAATCCGCTCGTCGGAGAGCCCGAGGACCAGGGCGAGGTGCGAGGTGGCGGAGGCCAGGATCTCGGCCACCTTCCGCGGTGGATAGACGTCCAGGCCGTCCCGGATCGAGCTCAGCCGGGACAGGTGCTCGAAGGCGTCGCCGAGGCCGGGAATCGAGCGCACGGCCTGAGGGTCGTCCTTCATGGCCTGCTTGGCGCGGGTGCCCAGGCTGAGCATCAGGTTCTGGGTGAACTCGGGCAGCGGGTCGTCCCCCTGGACGGAGGAGAGCAGCCCCAGGATCTCCTCCGTCTCCATCTGGCGGGGGCCTCCCAGCCAGACCCAGACCGAGTGCTCGATTCCGTGCAAGGAGCTCCAGGCCATCTGCCGTGCCCGGCTCGCCATGCGGCGCCGCTCGAAGAACCAGTCGACGATGGCGACGGTGAGGACGATCCCCATGATCTCGGTGGCGAGGTTCATGAGGAGATCCCCCGCGAAGACTTCGGTACCCTCGTGGTAGGAGATCCAGATCAGGACCACGGACAGGAGGAGGAATCCGGCGGTGACAACGGCTCTGAACACGGTAGGGGTCCCCGGGTAGGGTGGTCGATCCTCGCCGGAACGGTGGCCCTGGGATCCCGGACCACGCAACCTCCATCATCCGGGCCATGGAGCTTCAGCCCCACCCTCCGTTCGATCTCCCCGTCCCCGAGGCGGTGCGCCTCCAGGTGTCGCTCCGGGAGCGCCTCGAGCCCGCTCTCCCGCCCATGTTCGAGGCGCGGCTCGTCGCGGGGGCCGACGTGTCCATCGTCCGGGGACGGGACACCGGCCATGGCGCCCTCGTGGTGGTGGACCTCGGGAGTGGCGAGACGTTGGCCGAGGCGACCGCCTCCGTCGCGGTCGGGTTCCCCTACGTTCCGGGGCTCCTTTCCTTTCGGGAGCTACCGCCCTTGGCCGCGGCGTGGAAGCGGCTCCAGCTTCGTCCCGACGTGGTCCTGATCCCTACCGGTTCGTGCCCTCGGGGGTCGACGACCTTCGGTCGCCTCAACTCCGAGTCAGGACCCGCTAGCTCGCGATCACCCTCCAGAGGGTCTCCAGCCCCCAGGCCACGAGCATCCCCAGCGTCGCCAGCAGCGCCAGCACGCCGCCCACCGCCCCCCAGACCACCAGGCGGCTGCGACGCCGGGTGCGTGTCGGCTCGGACAGGTGCTCCTCCATGATCCGGAGGTTCCGGCTGTTGGCCTTGAAGGCCACGTCGAAGAGGTCCCCGAGGACGGGGACGGCGCCCACCAGCGCGTCCACGGCGATGTTGAGGAGCATCCGGGCCACGACCGTGCCCGAGGCCCCGAGGCGGGCGGCGGTCACGACCGTCCATCCCGACACGGCGACTCCGGCGATGTCCCCGGCCCCGGGGATCAGCCCCATCAGGGCGTCCAGGCCCACCCGGACGCGAAGTACCGGGATCTCCACCGCCTCGTCCATGACCCGCGAGACGATGCGCAGGCTCCGGAGGTGGGAGGGAGGTGCCTCCATCCGCTCCGGGTGTGCCTCGGCGGGAGGTGGGCGTCCGTCCTGCAATCGGCCCTCCGGGTCGTCGTGATCACGAGGGGGCGGGGGTCCGTTCCCTTCGTGGGCTCCGTTCCCCGGGGGACCCCGGGGCGCGCGGGGCGTTCCACCGGCGCGGGAGCGGAAGGAGGGCGCTCCATGACCCGGGCGGCACCGCCCTCCGCCCGTCGCACCCGGCTCGCCAGGACGGGAACGCGGTCGTGCCGACGCTACCTGTAGATTGACAAAAGAGAAGGCGACCGCGATCATGCGTAGCAACGATTTTTTCTGTAGATCGTCTAAAGAAATGTCGGAGAACGTGGGCGGAGAGACTCCCGCGGAGGAGAGGGCGCGTCATGGCGGAAGAGGGGCGCACGGAGCTGCTCCAGGGGACGCTCGACATGCTGGTGCTCAAGGTGCTGGCCCTCGAGCCCATGCACGGCTGGGGGATCAGCGAGCGGCTGCAGGAGATGTCCCGGGACGTCTTCCTGGTGAACCAGGGGTCCCTCTACCCGGCCCTCCAGCGCCTGCGCCGGCGGGGCCTGGTCGTCGCGGAGTGGAGGCGCTCGGAGAACAACCGTCGAGCCCGCTATTACTCGCTCACCGGGGCCGGCCTGAGACAGCTCGCCCGGGAGGTCGAAGCGTGGGAGCGGGCGGTCGGAGCGGTGCAACGGATCCTGGGTGCGGAGAGCGTCGGCTGACGTCGGGGCGGAGCGCCGAGTTCACGGGGAACGAGCGGAGAGGGGAGGGGCGATGGGGCTGTGGCACGGGTGGATGGATCGGGCGAGGTCGTTGCTGCGGCGCGACGAGGAGGAGCGGGCCCTCCGCGAGGAGATCCGCTTCCACATCGAGCGCGAGACCGCCAAGCTGATCGAGGAGGGCCGCCCGCCGGGGGACGCCCGGAGGGAAGCGCACCTCCGGTTCGGTGGCGTGGAGCGGACTCGGGCACGGACCCGCGACGAACGCGGCACGCGTGCGGTCGAGGAGGCGATGCGGGACGTGCGTTTCGCCTTCCGGAGCTTCCTCCGGGCGCCCGGCCCGACGGCCACGGCCCTCCTCACCGTCGCGCTGGGGATCGGCGGGACCACCGCCATGTTCGGGGTCGTCGACGGTGTGCTCCTGCGGCCCCTCCCGTTCGCCGATCCAGGGGCGCTGGTCGCCGTCTGGGAGGTGTCCGAGGACGGTGTCGAGCAGGCCGCCTCCTACTGGAATTTCGACGACTGGCGTCGGGAGGTCGGTGCGCTCGAGGCCCTGGCCGCTCTCACCGGGACCCGGGGCGCCACGGTCATGACACGGGCCGGCGGCGCCCGCGCGGGGCTCACCCGGGTCTCGGCCGACTTCTTCGAGGTGTTGGGGGTCCCGCCCCTGGCCGGGCGACTGCCGGGACCCGACGAGAACCGCGCGGGGGGGCCTGCCGTGGCCGTGGTCGGCGAGCGCTTCTGGCGCGACGAGCTGGGCGCGCCGGCGGCCCTCGAGGGCGTCACCGTGGGTCTCGAGGGCGAGATCTGGGACGTCGTGGGCGTGCTTCCGGGCACCGTGGACCTCCCGGCCGGCGCCGACGTCTGGCTGCCCCTGGACCGCCGGGTGCCCTGGAGCGTCCGGGGGAATCACGTCGTCCGGGTCGTCGGCCGGCTCGGACCCGGCG
>JASFUL010000494.1:0-4420 GCA_050050315.1 Gemmatimonadota bacterium | reverse complement strand
TTGTCGGTCATGAGCCGCGTCGCGGGCCCGAAGACGAACGGGGAGTAGGCGAGCACCAGGGTACCGAGGGCGGCCATGGCGGGGTCTCGACCGCGGGCCAGCCACCGCTGGACGGTGAGCACGCAGAGCAGCCCGACCGCCAGGTTGACCGCGCGGAGGATCCAGAGCCGGTCGCCGGTGAGCCGAGACACCACGGCGAGCCCGAGGTGGTACAGCGGCGTCGTGGCGGAGCGGTAGTCCGTCAGGTCCGGGCGGGGAAGCTGGTCGGCGAACGTCCGGACGGTGGGGTGGTGGAAGTGGGCCTCGTCCCCCGCCGACGCGTAGTCGGCGCTCGACAGGAACGTGACGGGCCCGGCCGCGGCGAGGAACAGGGCGGCCACCCACCAGGTCGCTCGCCGGGCGGAACGGAACTCCGGGGTCACGCTCCGGGCCCCGGGCGCCGGGGCCGGCTCACTCGTACACCGGGCCTTCGAAGACGCGGAGGGGGCCGTACAGCATCCGGCTGTTGACGGACTGATCGCCCAGCAAGATCCGCACGGGGCCCTCGGCGACCGGGTCGTCGAGCGAGGTGCGGAAGTAGACGCGGCCGTCGACCAGGAACAGCATCCGACCGTCCGGGGACAGCTGGATCGTGTACCGGCGCCAGCGATCCAGTCCCTCCGGCAGCGGCATGCGATAGGCCAGGCTGAGCCCCGACGCGAAGATCCTCGACTCGACACCGTTGAGGGACACCCTCGCGGTCGGATCGAACGCTCTCGGCTCGGCGACGGTGTCCGGCACGTGGTCGGCGGGCACGAGCTCCAGGTGCCATTCCTGGAAGTTCTCCTCCAGCCGGGAGGTCCGGCTCCACACCTCGACCGTGAGACCGCGTTCGAGCGAGAAGACCTCCTCGGAGATGACCGCGGTGGAGAAGTTCTGGTCCCCGCCCAGTCGCAGCGCGCCCCCGCCGTCGGGTCCCTCCCCCGGGACCAGCATCGGGCGGGGGTCTCCGACGAACCGCCACCGTCCCGCCGCATCCCCGGTCCAGGTCTCCTCCAGGAGCGGCGCGGCCGGGGCGCTGCGGACCGGCTCCACGGCGCGGAGGCGTCGGCCGGCCGCTCGCCACCCCGGGACTTCGGCCCTCACCTCGAAGAACCCTTCGCTCTCCACCACGAACACGCCCTCGTCCACCTTCGTGGCCTGGTCGCCGTCGACCCACCACCGGATCTCGAGGTGTGAACGCGACAGGATCTCGCCCTCGGAGCTCAGGGGAACAGCATGGAAGAAGAGATGTTCGCCCACGCTGACGGGGGTCTCGGGGCCCTCCAGGGCGATCGAATCGACCATGCCGACCCCAGCCCGGTCCGGTCCACCCGCGAAGAGCCGACCGATCTCGGAGCTCCCGATCCGCACCGGTCGGCCCACGTCGAGCGCAGGAAAGAGGCCGGCGATCTCCACGTCGTCGGCGAGGACCCGCGCCCGCGCCGTGCGGACATCCACCAGGAGGAGCTGGCTCCGGGTTCCCACGGCGGACAGCGCCACGAGGTGCTCGTCCCCGACCCAGACGACGTCCGTCTCGTGTCCGGCGGTCGCCACCACCCGGCGCAGGATCCCCTCGTCGCGGGAGAGCACGTACACGTCGGCCGGGCCCTCCGAGTGGACCGTGGTCGCGACCCTCCGGCTGTCCGGAGACCACGCCACGGAGCCCACGAAACCGCCCCCGGCACCGACGCGATGGGTCACCCGTCCGGCCGGGTCCATGACGAGAAGCGAGTCTCCACCGCCGACGGCGATCGCGGTCCCGTCCGGTGACCACGCCGCCACCGCCTTGCCGTCGAATCCCTCCAGCGGGAACTCCCGGCGAGCGTCCGTCCGGGCCTCCCACTTGCCCAGCACGATCCGGTACCGGTTCGACGCCTCCTCGTACCAGCCCCTCGTGTAGAGCAGCCACTCGCCGTCGGGCGACCAGCCCAGCGGGTTCTCGTCCGCATGCGACATGAGGACCGGACGTGCCGCACCGCCCCGCTCCCGCACCATCAGGTCCGTCCCCGACGGTGTCCGCGCGGTGTAGGCCAACCGAGCCCCCGACGGTGACGGGACCACCGTGGGCTCAGCATGCGTCCAGGGAGTGAACGTCACGCCCGCCGGGGTGACCGTCAGGTCGCCCAGGGCTCCCTCCTCAGTCCGGGCCGTCACGGTGAACACCGGCGAGGGGTCGTCGGTCGCCCGCCTGGCGCCCGGCCGGGCGGCCCAGGCCGCCACGGCGACCGCCCCGACCAGGACGACAGCCGCGGCGGTCCAGCGGAACCGCCCCCGGGGCCCGGCCCACCGAGGCCTCGACTCGCCGTCCTGGGACTCCCGCCTCCCATCCCCCCGCGCCGCCATCGCCGGATCCATGCGCCCGCCCGGGGGATCCGCACCCGTGTCGGGCGGCGAGTGGACCGATCGGGTCAGCGCCTCCACCGTCTCCTCGAAGGCCCCCCCGGGCTCGTCGCCCAGCTCCGTGGCCAGCAGGGTCCGGTAGCTCTCGGCCTCCTGGAGCGCCTCGAGCTCCCGGTCCTGGGCGACCAGCGCTTCGATCAACAGCAGGGTCGGGGCCTCGCGCAGTGGGTCCCGGGCGACGAATCGCCGCGCCATCGCCTCCGCGTCGGCGACGGCCCCGCGGGCGATGGCCGCGCGGATGGCGACCGAGGACGCCTCTTCCAGCGCGATCTGGATGCGGGCTTCCTCGGCGTCCGCCCAGTGGCGGAGCTCCGACCCCATCTTGTCCCGCACCGTCCCCAGAAAGGGCCCGCCGTAGACGGAGACGGCGTCCCGGAAGCGTCGTTCCTCGACGGCCCGATGGAACGTCCAGACGTCCACCTCGAGGAAGGCGTTCCGCAGCCGGCAGGTCGCCTCGTCCGTGTCGATCACCTGCTCCACGCCGGCGTTCCTCAGCTGGTGCAGAGCCTGGCGGAGGGAGCTGCGGGCCCGGGTCCGGTCGGAGGAGGGCCAGAGCAGGTTGGCGAGATGGTCCCGCTTCGCCTCCTCTCCCGGGGAGAGGGCGAGGACGGCCAGCACCAGGAGAGGCTTGCTCTCGGAGGCGAGGACCTCGCCGGTCGAAGTGGCGAGCGAGAGCGTACCGAGCGTCTTCAGTACGAACATTCCAGCGAGCTGCGCGAGAGGGACCCTCACGAACGGAGCGAGGGAGACGGCACGGGCGTCGCCGTCCCGGGCGGAACCATGGGGATGCCGCGGAACCGGGTCAAGCGGAGGTGGGACGCTCGCGAGGTTTCACCTGCCACAGCCCGCCACCGCATTCTCGGCCCAGGGCGACTCCGGGTCCCTGATCTTCCGCCGCGACCCCGCCGAGAACGTGAACCCCTGCGTCGGCCTCCTCTTCGGAGGCGGGGGCTCGGCACAGGACGGGAACCAGTGGGCGCCGAGGCGCCGGCCACGGCTGATGAACCTCGCCCCCCTGAGGAACCCCCTCCCCTCTACGGCTACCACCGAGGAGTCAGAAGCCGCGCCCGCGGCAGATGACGTCGCTCATCACCCTGCGATCGGCTCGATCGCTCGCCCTCCGGCCCTCGGGCGATTACCGTCTCAGCCCACCCAGTTTCCCGGGAGCCGAAGGCCCGACATGGCCGAACCCGATCCGCCCCGCTCGTCGCAGGCCGCCCTCGTCGTGGGCGCCCTCCTCGGCTTCCTCGGAGCCAGCCTCGGATACGGGCTCGGCATCCGGCTCGGCTTCGCCCTCCTCCCGGTCGCCCTCGGGCTCTTCGCCGTGGGGGTCATCGGGCGGACGAACGCGGTCCGTGGCACCGGACCCGTCTTCCGGATCGGCTCGCGGGTGGTCGCCTTGCTGGCCGTTGCGATGGCCGGACTGGCCATGGCGGAGGCCCTGCTCCCGGACGTGGACCTGGTACCGGCGCTGACGGCCGCCTTCGTGGTGTTCATGGCGTCCATCGCCGTGTTCGGGTTCACCGGGCTTGTGGCGGGGCATCTGCACGTGCTCCCCGCCCTGGCCGTCTCGTTCGGCGCCACCCTGTTGCTGGGTGGCCCCGTGGCCCTCGAGCGGGTCGCCGACATCGGATTCTGGCTTTCGGTCGTAGGGTGGGTCGCCCTGGGCCTCGTGTCCTGGGGTCGGAGGGACCGCCCGGAGGAACACCCCTGGCCCCGGCGCCTCGGGGCCGTGGCCGGGGGCCTCGCCGTGCTCGTCGCCGTCGCCGTCCCCGTGGTCATGGCGCTGGGCACGCGCAGCACGAGCCGGCGGATCGACCTGGCCGCCGTACCGATCGAGGTGCCACGCGACTCTGCGACGGTCGCAGAAGGAGGGCGCCTCGCGCAGATCTACGGCTGCCGCGGATGCCACGCGGATGACCTCGGCGGACAGGTGTTCGTTCAGGATCCCGCGTTCGGCCGGATCGTAGCGCCGAATCTCACCCACCTGCGCGAAGAG
>JASFUL010000493.1:0-4430 GCA_050050315.1 Gemmatimonadota bacterium | reverse complement strand
CACGACCGGCGTGCCGCACGCGGGGCACGCGTCGGGCATGGTGAAGGCGGGCCGCCGCTCGTGGCCCTCCTCCTCGATCCGCTCCACCACCTGGGGGATCACGTCGCCCGCCCGCTGGATCCGCACCTTGTCCCCCTCGCGCACGTCCTTGCGCGCCACCTCCTCCCGGTTGTGGAGGCTGGCCCGGGAGATGGTGACGCCCCCGACCTGGACGGGCCTGAGCAGCCCTACCGGGGTGATCACGCCGGTCCGGCCGACCGAGACCGCGATACGCTCGACCCGGGTGACCTCCTTGCGCGGCTCGAACTTGAAGGCGAGGGCCCAGCGTGGATGGTGCGAGGTGGCGCCCATGTCCGTCCGGGCGTCCAGGTCGTCGAGCTTCACCACCACGCCGTCGATCTCGTAGTCGAGTTCGTCCCGCTCCTCGTCGAAGCGCCCGTGGTAGGCCACCACGTCCTCGAGGTCGTCGACGACCTCGATCCGTTCGGGCACGCGGAAGCCCCACTCCCGCAGCGCCCGCACCACTTCGGCGTCCCGGCGGAAGGTGGCGCCCCGCACCACGAGGATGTCGTAGGCCAGACAGTCCAGCTCGCGCTCGGCCGTGACGCGCGGATCGAGCTGGCGCAGGGACCCCGCCGCCGAGTTGCGGGGCGACGCGTACGGCTCACCGCCCTCCTCGACGATGCGCTGGTTGAAGCGCTCGAAGGCCGAGACGTACATCATCACCTCGCCGCGCACCGCCAGGAGCTCCGGGGCGGCCCGTTCCGCCTCGCGCAGCCGAAGCGGGACGGTCGGGATCGTCTTCACGTTCTCCGTGACGCCCTCTCCGTGGGTCCCATTGCCACGGGTGACGGCCCGGACCAGCACGCCGTCCTCGTAGACCAGCTCGATGGACGCGCCGTCGAGTTTGGGCTCGACGAGGTAGCGAACCTCGATCTCGACGGCCTTGCGCACGCGCTCGTCGAAACGACGCAGCTCGGCCACGTCCTGGGTCGAGTCGAGGGAGAGCATGGGCGCCGTGTGGGCCACCGTCTCGAACTGGTCGAGGGGCTCGGCGCCCACCCGCTGGGTGGGAGAGTCCGGCGTGACGAGGTCCGGGAAGGCATCCTCGAGGTCCCGGAGCCGGCGGAAGAGGATGTCGTAGTCGGCGTCGGAGAGCTCCGGACGGGCCTCGACGTAGTAGAGGTGGTCGTGGCGGCGGATCTCCCGACGAAGGGCCTCGGCCACCTCGGCCCTCCGGGCTGCGGACAGGTCGCGGGGGTCGGTCTGGAGGTCGAGGTCGGGCGCTCCGGTCACGTGGCCACCGGCCGGCTTGGGGAATCGTCGGGGCGGCTATACCCGGTACCCCCCATCCGGTTGCCCGTGGGCGGCACGGGGGGCTATTCCTTCCAGTCCCGCGAACCCGTCGTACGATCCGCCCCCGGCACGAACGGGGGTCCGCCTTCCGGAGGAACCCATGTCGTCGTCCCCCTTCGCCGTCCCATTCCACCGCGTCCGGACATGCGCCGCCGCCCTGCTCGCGGCCGTCCTGGTCCTCGCCCCCGGCCTGTCCGCCCAGATGGAGGAGACCACGCCCCGCGGTCCCGACGAGGGGGGCGGGCCGTACGATCGCCTCGTCATCCGGGGCGTGACGATGATCGACGGAACGGGGGCGCCGCCCAGGGGCCCGATGGACATCGTGATCGAGGGGGACCGGATCGCCGAGGTCCGCTCGGTGGGCTATCCGCTGGTGGAGATCGATGAACGACGGCGGCCCGAGGGCGGCGACCGGGAGATCGACGGCAGCGGCATGTACGTGATGCCCGGCTTCATCGACATGCACGCCCACACCGGCGGCCCCGGGAAGGCGCCCCAGGCCGAGTACACGTACAAGCTCTGGATGGGCCACGGGATCACGACGTCCCGGGGCGTGCCCCACGGCGGATTCGAGTGGCAGCTACGGCAGAAGGCGCTGGCCGCGCGCAACGAGATCGTCGCGCCCCGCATGTTCGCGTACGTCCGGGCCGGGACGGGGGAAGGCTGGGGCGGCCGGCCCGTGGACACGCCGGAGGCCGCGCGCGAATGGGTGCGCTGGGCCGCCCAGCAGGAGATCGACGGCGCTCGCATCGACGGGCTCAAGCTCGGGGCCCACGACCCCGACATCATGGAGGCCCTCATCGACGAAGCCCACCAGCACGGCCTCGGGACGGTGGCCCACCTCGACCAGATGGGCATCGCCCGCATGACCGCCCTCGACGCGGCGGAGCTCGGGCTGGACATGATGACCCACTACTACGGGCTCTTCGAGTCGATGCTCACCGACCATTCGGTGCAGGCCTGGCCGCTGGACTACAACTACAACGACGAGCAGCACCGCTTCGGGAACGTGGCACACCTGTGGCACCAGTCGGCGGAGCCCGGGAGCGACCAGTGGAACGCGCTCATCGACCGCTTCCTCGAGCTCGGCTACGGGATCGATCCGACGATGACCATCTACGAAGCCAGCCGGGACGTGATGCGCGCCCGGCGGGCCGAGTGGCACGACGAGTACACGCTGCCGAGCCAGTGGGACTACTACCAGCCGTCCCGCCGGGCCCACGGGTCGTACTGGTTCGACTGGGGCACGGAGGAGGAGTACCACTGGAAGAAGTTCTACCAGAAGTGGATGGCGTTCCTGAACGACTACAAGAACGCCGGCGGGATCGTCACCACCGGCTCGGACTCGGGCTTCATCTACAAGCTCTACGGCTTCGACTACATCCGGGAGCTGGAGCTCCTCAGGGAGGCCGGCTTCCATCCGATCGAGGTCATCCGCTCGGCCACCATGTACGGAGCGCAGGAGCTCCACGACCCGAAGGGCGTCGAGCCCGACTTCGGGATCATCCGCGAGGGTCTCAAGGCCGACCTCGTGCTCGTCGACGAGAATCCGCTGGCCAACCTCAAGGTCCTCTACGGCACCGGTCACATGAAGATCGACGACGAGACCGGCGAGGTGGTACGGGTCGGCGGCATCAAGTACACCATCAAGGACGGGATCGTCTACGACGCCCAGCAGCTGCTGGCGGACGTGCGCGAGATGGTGCGCCGGGCCGAGGAGGAGCGCTCGGTGACGGAGAACGGCGGCGGCTGACCCGCGGCCACGGCAGGAGGGCCCGCCCCTCTGCCGCCCAGGGGTCCGGTCTAGCGGTCCGCGACGATGCGCGTCTCGACCGCGCCCCGGTTGTACTCGACGTCCGACGGAATCTCGTCGAGGAGCGCCAGGAGGGCCCGCCTGTGGGGGCGCGGCAGGACGAAGCTGAACCAGGGTCCGAGCCTCCCCCGGACCTCGGTCGCGTCGGCCAGCGCCCGGATCCGCTCGGGCGTGACGGGGACCATCACGGTCTCCTGAAGGCCCCGGGGGGACTCGGAGACCTGGTAGGCGTGACCGCCCGGCACCGGATTGCTGGCGACGTACTGGCCGTCCAGGGAGAGCAGCAGCGACCGGTCCGCGGCGAAGATCGGAGAGCCGTCGGTGCTGGTCGTGCGCAGCACGAGGGCCAACGCGTGGTAGGCGGCCGCGTCCCCGTGTCCGAGGCCGTGGGCGTACAACGCTCCGACGGCCAGGACGACGTCGTCCCCGGCGATCGACGGGGCCGAGCCGATGCGCAGGGGCTCCAGGGAGACGTACTCGGTGTTCCCGTCCTCCTGGGTGAACCGGCGCAGCTCGACCCGGAGGTCGGCCGGTCGCTCCGCCGGCGTCGGGGTGGCGGGGGCGCAGCCGTGGGTGCCGAGGGCGAGGACGGCGGTGGCGCCGAGCAGCCGCCCACGACCGCGCGTGTCGAGAACTTTCATGGCCGCCTCCCGTCTCTCGTCTCGGGCGGAGGGCGACGTCGGCCCGCGTCGCATCCCGCTACTCGAATGTGACGATGGCGTTACCGTATGAACAATGGGGTGTCATGGAATCGTTACAGTTATCGTTACCCGACGACGCCGAACGCGTCGCCCTCCTGCGGCGGGAGACGCCCGGGTGCCGGGAGCGGAATCACCTCAACAACGCCGGGGCGGCTCTCATGCCCGGGCCCGTGCTCCGGGCGGTGCGGGAGCACCTGGACCTCGAGAGCCGCGTGGGCGGCTACGAGGCGGCGGATCTCCGCCGGGAGGCCGTCGAGGGGGTGTACGACGACCTGGCCCGTCTCCTCGGGTGCCATCCGGGCAACCTGGCCGTCACCGAGAACGCCACCGCCGCTTTCGTGCAGGCCCTGTCGTCCGTTCCCTTCCGTTCCGGTGACGTGATCGTCACCACCCGGCACGACTACGCCTCGAACCAGATCCAGTACCTCTCCCTCGCCGAGCGCTTCGGCGTGGAGGTGGTGCGGGCCCCGGACGCTCCGGACGGGGGCGTGGACGTGGGGGCGGTCGAGGGGCTGGTGCACCGGCGGAGGCCCCGCCTCGTGGCCGTCTCGCACGTACCC
>JASFUL010000492.1:0-4443 GCA_050050315.1 Gemmatimonadota bacterium | reverse complement strand
TGGCCGAGCGGCTGCGAAGCTACCTCGATGGAGAAGGCGTGGAGGCACTCCCCGGCGTGGCACCGGGGGACCCATTCACCGTGTCCGACGCCTTCGTCGAGCAACTCGAGGCCCGCGCCGTCGACTGCATCTTCATCAACCCGGGCAGCGACGTGGCGCCGATCCAGGAGACGATCGCCAGGTTCGGCGCCCAGGGACGCCGGGTGCCCCGGCTGATCCTCTGTCCCCACGAATCCGTGGCCCTGGCCGCGGCCCATGGCTACTTCATGGTCACCGGCAGACCTCAGGTCGTGCTGGTCCATGCCGACGTGGGCACACTCAACCTCGGTGCGAATCTGCACAACGCGCAGCGGGGGCGCGCCGGCGTCGTCATCTGCGCCGGGACGGCACCCCGCACCGTGGCCGAGCGGAGCCGCTCCATGGACTGGATCCAGGCACGGCCCGACCAGGCCGGCGCCGTGGCGGGCTTCGTCAAATGGCATCATGAGCTGACCGGCCCGGACGACCTCCACGATGCGATGGACGAGGCGTTCCGGCTGGCTGGATCCGAGCCGACCGGTCCGGTCTACCTGACGCTCCCGAGGGACGTCCTGCTGCAACCGATGGACGCTCCGTCGAGGGAGCCATGGCGGGAACCAGACGACGGGGAGCCGGCTGTCGACCCTTCGAGCCTGGCCCAGGCGGCGCAGTGGCTGATCGAGGCCGAGCGGCCGTTGATCCTGACCGCCTATGCAGGCCGCCATCCAGGAGCCGTCTCCTCGTTGATCCGGCTCGCCGAGGCCCTGGCGGCGCCGGTGGTCGAGACGCGTCACCGGCTCAACTTCCCTTCGAGCCACCCCCTGCACCTCGGATTCTCACCGTTCCCCTACGCCGCTCGAGCCGACTGCATCCTGATTCTCGACCACGACGTTCCCTGGGTGCAGGCGCACGGAGAGGTCTCCCCGGACTGCCGCATCATCCATCTGGACATCGACCCCCTCAAGCGGGACATGCCCGTCTGGGGCTTCCCGGTGGATCTCTCCATCGAGGCCGACTCGAGCCAGGTCCTGTCGGACCTCGTCGAGCGTGTGGAACGGCGACTGACTCCAGCCGATCGGGCCCGGATCGAGACCCGACGCCGGGCGGTGACCGAGGACCACGACGCCCAACGAGCCGGGTGGCGGCAGCGGGCCCTCGACCTGGCGGCGCGACGGCCCATCACCCCCGACTGGGCCGCCCACTGCCTGAACCAGCTCGTGGACGAGCGGACGGTGATCGTCAGTGAGGCGGTGAGCAGCAATCCCGCCCTCTGGCATCACCTGGAGCTGGATTCGCCGGGAACCTACTACCAGAGCGGTGGCTCGGGCCTCGGCTGGGGCCTGGGCGCGGCGTTGGGCGCCAGGCTGGCCGCCCCCTCCAGCACGGTCATCTGCGTGGTGGGAGACGGCTCCTGGGTGTTCGGCTCGCCCATCGCGGCGTACCGGGCGGCGGAGCGATACGACTGCCCCTTCCTCACGGTGCTGCTCGACAACCAGGGGTACGCCGCCACCAGGGAGGCCATCCGGGGAATCGCCCCCGACGGTTACGCCCGAAAGGCCCGGGCGTATCCGGCGTGCGACCTCTCGACCCCGCCGGAGCAGCACGCCAGCCTGGCGGAAGCGCTGGGCCTGTGGGCCAGGACCGTGGACGACCCGACGGAACTCCAGGCCACGCTCCGGGGCGCGCTGGAGGAAGTGCACCGGGGCCGCTCCGCGCTGGTGGACGTCCGCGTCTCTTCGTCACCCCTGGATGGAGCACCACCGGATGAGTGAGCCCGCGGGCGGGGACGGTCTCCATCGTATGGTCGATGCACAGGCGCTGCGGAATCCCGATGCGCTCGCGTTGCTCGCGCCCGGCCGGCGGCCCCTCACCTATGGACTCCTCAGCCGACAGGTCGCGGAGGTGGTCCGGACCCTCAACGCGCTGGGGGTCGGGCGGAACGACCGGGTGGCGGTGGTGCTTCCCGAGGGGCCGGAAACGGTCGTGGCCTCCATCGCCGTGACGGCGGGCGCCACCTGCGCGCCTCTCAACCCCGCCTACCGGGCCGGGGAGTTCGCGGTCCACCTCGCCCGGTTGGGGTGCCGAGCGCTGCTGGTCCGGGCGGGCAGCACGTCGCCTTCGGTGGCCGTGGCTCGAACTCGTCGCATCCCCATCATCGAGCTGATACCAGGGGAAGGAGGCGTGGCCGGCCTCTTCACGCTGAAGCGCTCGACGCCCGAGGGCCCGCCGGCTCACAGCCTGAAGCCCGGCGTCGCGTTACCGGACGACGTCGCCCTGGCGCTCCAGACCTCCGGCACGACGGCTCGCCCGAGACTGGTGCCGCTCACCCACGGCAACCTCTGCGCCGCGGCACGGAACATCGGAGCCGCCCTCGAGCTCGTCCCGGGCGATCGCTGCCTGAGCGTCATGCCGCTGTTCCACATTCACGGCCTGAGCGCGCTCCATGCCTCGGTGGCGGCGGGCGCGAGCGTGATCTGTGACGGGAGGTTCGAGGTACGGAAGTTCTACGAGCTGATGGAGGCGTTCCACCCCACCTGGTACACCGCGGCACCCACGATCCACCGCGAGATCCTGGAGAAGGCTCCCGACCATCCCGATGCCGTCGCGCGATCGTCGCTCCGATTGATCCGCTCCGCCTCGGCAGCCATGCCGCAGCCGCTCATCGCGGACATGGAGCGGGTGTTCCAGGTTCCGTTCATCGAGGCCTACGGGATGACCGAGGCGGCTCCGCAGATCGCCAGCAACCGGCTTCCTCCGAAGGCGCGGAAACCCGGTTCCGTGGGGACGGCCGCCGGCCCCGACGTCGCCATCATGGATGACGCCGGGCGGTTCATGCCGCCGGGAAGCGACGGCGAAGTCGTGATCCGCGGGGCCAACGTGATGTCGGCCTACGAGGACGACCCCGAGGCCAACGACAGAGCCTTCGTCCACGGCTGGTTCCGAACCGGGGACCTGGGGCGTCTCGACGCGGAGGGCTTCCTCTTCATCACCGGCCGTCTCAAGGAGATCGTCAACCGCGGAGGGGAGAAGATCTCCCCGCGGGAGGTGGAGGAGGTCCTGCTGGACCACCCCGCGGTGGCTCAGGCCGTGGCGTTCCCGGTGCCGCACGAGACCCTCGGCGAGGACGTCGCGGCCGCGATCGTCCCCGGGCCGGGGAGTCGGGTCGTACCCGGCGACTCACTGATCCGGGAGATCCGTCGGATGGTCTCGGAGCGCCTGGCCGACTTCAAGGTGCCGCAACGGGTGGTGATCGTGGACGAGGTTCCGAAGGGGCCGGGCGGAAAGGTGCAGCGCCTCGAGCTGGCGGAGCGCCTGGGCCTGACGAAGCCGGGCCGGCCGGCGTCCGGATCCACCGCGCCCCGCACCGCCGTGGAAGAGAGGGTGGCGGAGGTCTGGGCCGACGTCCTGGACGTCGCGCGGCCTGGCATCCACGACAACTTCTTCCAGTCGGGGGGCGACTCCCTCAAGGCCGCCCAGGTGGTGTCCCGGCTCGTCGGTGAGCTCCCCGTCGAGCTGCCGCCAGAGAGCCTGTTCCAGCATCCGACGGTGGCGGAGTTGGCCGAGCGGGTAGCGCTCCAGCTGGACGACCGGGGCGGCACGGTCTCGGCCGTTCCGCGGCGGAACGCCACCGAGCCCTGCCCGCTCTCCTTCGCCCAGCAGAGACTCTGGCTCCTGGACCAGCTCGAGCCGGGCGACCCCGCCTACAACATGCCCATGGCGCTGCGCCTCTCGGGGCCACTCTGCCAGGAGGCGCTCGAAGAGAGCCTGGGCGAGATCCTGCGCCGGCACGAAGCGCTGCGCACCACCTTCCCCACGATCGACGGGCACCCCGTCCAGGCGGTGTCCCCTGCACGACCGCTCCGGATGCCCGTGGTGGACCTGACCCGGCTCTCCGGACCCGACCGACAGGCCGAGGCCCTGCGTCTGGCGTCCGAGGAGGCGGCCCGTCCGTTCCATCTGGTCCACGGCCCTCTCTTTCGCGTCACCCTGGTACGACTGGAGCCCGAGGAGCACCTGCTGCTGATGACGGTGCACCACATCGTGTCCGACGGCTGGTCCACCCGCGTGCTCTATCGGGAGCTCGGGGAGCTCTACGCCGCCCTCGCGTCGGGCCGGCCATCGCCGATGGCGGAGCTGCCCATCCAGTACGGCGACTACGCCGTCTGGCAGCGGGGATGGCTGCAGGGGAAGAGGCTGACGTCCCAGCTGGCGTACTGGAAGCGCCGGCTCGAGGGCATGCCCCCGCTGCTCGAGCTGCCTGCCGACCGCCCCCGCCCGGCCATCCAGCGGCACCGGGGCGCCAGCCACTCGATGGAGATCCCCCCTCGCTTGACCGAGGGGCTGAAGACGTTGGGTCAGCGGGAGGACGCCACGCCGTTCATGACGCTGTTGGCGGCCTTCCAGACGCTGCTGCACCGCTACACG
>JASFUL010000491.1:0-4448 GCA_050050315.1 Gemmatimonadota bacterium | reverse complement strand
GCCCAGCGGGGGGCCGCCTGCTGATCGGCAGCGGCCTTCGCGGGCGTCTCGGCCCACAGCGGGGCGCCGAGGGACACGGAGCCCAGGCCGAGCACGAGGGTCAGGACGGCGGCGAGGCCGACGACGGCGACGGGGGTGACGGGGACCGGCGCGAGGATGTGGTTCCGCATGGCGGAAAAACGCTACCACGCGATCGGCTCGGCGGCCCGCTCCGCGGTCGGCCCGGCGGGTGCGCCGGCACCGCCGCCTACCGCCGGCCGAGCCGCACGCCCACCGTCGCCCAGCGGCCCGGCATCTCCACCTCGCCCCGCTCCACGTAGCGTTCGTCGGTCAGGTTGTCGACCTCGGCGAAGAGCTCCACCGGCAGGATCTCGAGGCGTCGCGACGCCTTGACGTCCAGGCGAACCCAGGAGTCCCCCAGGTGGCGCTGGTTGTAGGACGCCACCGCCCCCCAGCGCAGCGCGGCCGGCCCTGTCCCCTCCAGGCGGACCACCGCCCGGTGCTCGAGGTAGTCGAAGACGTAGACCGACCGGCCCTCCGGCTCGTCGCCGGTCGAATCCAGGGAGGAGTAGCTGGCGGTCAGCGTGGGCGCCGGAGCCCCTCCACCGAGGCCGAGCCGCCGGGCCGCCACCAGCTCGACGCCGCGGGTGGTCACGCGGCGCAGGTTGACCGCCCTGAACAGCGTGTCGCCCGGGGCGCGGACGAAGTCGATCAGGTCGCGGCCCCGGCGCTCGAAGACGCTCGCCCCCACCCGGCTGGCGGCGACCACCCGGTCGTAGCCGAGCTCGTAGGTCCAGGAGTGCTCGGGCTCGAGGTCGGCATTGCCGGCGCTCACCGGATCCAGGTAGTAGAGCTCGGTGAAGCTGGGCAACCGGTAGGCGCTGCCGGCCGACGCCCGCAGTCGCCCCCGGCCGACCCGGAGCGACAGCGCCGCCTCCGGGTGCACCTCCCAGGAGCCCTCCACCCGGTCGGCGTGGAGAGCACCGCGCCAGCCCCAGCGCCCCGTCTCGCCGACAAGCGCCGCGAAGCTCCCCCACCGGTCCCGGTTGCGGCGGCCCAGGTTGGTCGAGTCCAGGTCTTCGGCGATCCACCCGGTCCCCGCCTGGACGGTCCCGATCGGCGTCTCCCGCTGCCCCTGGACCTGGACGTCGAGGCTCCGGTCCTCGTGGTGGTTGGTGAGCAGGGACGGATCGTGGCGGTCGAGGACGAACAGGTCGTCGTGCCAGCGGCCGGCCGCCCGGACCTCGAGCGCCGTCCCCGCCGCCTCGCCGCTCCAGGCGGCGCTGGCGAAGCGCGCCTCGGTGGACTCGATCTGGTCCGGGAACCGGGTGCTGTAGAAGGAGTTGGCCCCGAAGTCCCGGTCCGAGGCGCCGGCGGAGAGGTCGATCGGCCCGATCGATCCCCGGTAGAACGCCGAGCCCTGGTCGAATTCAGCTCCCGGCCGGTAGCCGGAGGACTCGATCCGCTCGACGCTCAGCCGGTGGCTGCCGGCACGGGAGGTGCTCAACGACACGTCCGCAGCGCCGCCTCCCAGACTGTGATCACCGGCGTAGAGCGCGACCGAAGCGTCGGCCCCGCTCGCCCCGCCGGAATGGGAGCCCGGCCGGGCCCCGGCGCCGCTCCGGGTGATGATGTTGACCACCCCGCCCGAAGCGTTGGCGCCGTAGAGCGCCGAGCCCGGACCGTAGAGCACCTCGACCCGCTCGATGGCGTCGATCGGCACCGGCAGGTCGAGGGTGTGGTGGCCGGTCTGGGGGTTGCTCATGGGGACGCCGTCCAGCAGGACCTGGACCTGCTCGAACGACGAGCCGCGGATCGAGAGATCGGCCTGGACGCCGTAGACCCCGCGCCGGCGCACGTCGAGCCCGGGGAAGAGCTGGAGCAGCTCGGGGATCGACTCGATGCCGTGGTCCTCGATCTCCTGGCGGGTCAGCACCTCGATCTCGCGGCCGCTGGTGCCGAGGGGCACCTCGAGACCGGTGCCGGTGACCGTGATGGCGTCGTCGAACGAGCTGTCGGCCGTCGGGTCCTCCTCGGCCGCCCGGGCGGACGGCGCGGCCGGACCCAGGGCCGAGAGCAGCACCGCGACCAGGACCGGACCGAGGGTCAAGGCTCTCACCGGGCCAGGCCGGACGGACGGATCGGTGGACGGGACGGGGCGAACGGAGGGCGTCGGAGTGCGCAGGGAGAGCCTCCCGGGAGCGGGCGGAGAAGGAATCGCTTCGGAGCGCGCGAGCGTACCGCACGCCCCGCCTCCGGCCAAGCGAGCGGCGGGGCGAAGCGCCGGCTGACGGACCGGACGTCCGCCGCCGGCTCGTCCCCTGTTCGGTGGTTACTCCGCGGCGGCCGTGAACGAGTGCCGGAGCTTGCCCAGGATCCGGTTGAGCACGTTGTCGCGCGCCAGGAACGACAGCACCGGGGCGCGGCGCACCCCGAGCTCGGTGTGGTAATCCCGCAGGTCCTGGTTCTCCGGGTCGATCCGCAAGCCCTCCTCGATCGCCTGGATCGCCCCGCGGCGGTCGCCGGTCAGCAGGTGGGTCCGGGCCAGGTTGAGGAAGTTCTCCGGGTGGAAGAACTCCTTCTTGACCGCGTGACGGCACAGACGCAGGCCCTCCCGGTAGCGGCGATCGAATCGGGCGATGCCGTAGCCGAGGTAGGAGTAGAAGAGCCCGGAGAGCTCGCCGCTCCGCTCCTGGTTCGAGGCCACGGTGCGCAGCAGGTCGACGCCCCGGCGCCAGTCCCCGGCGCGACACAGGGCGATCCCCTCCTGGGCGGTACTGTCCAGCTCCACTTGCTGCTCGAGCCTGTTCATCGCGTTGACCTTCCCGGAACCGGGCCCCGCGGATCGGACCGGAGCCCGCGGCTACAAAATAGCCCTGTTTGCATTTCCGGATCTTAACGTGGTGCGGGAGAAATTGCGAGCACATGGTAGGATGACCAACCCGCTCCCGGCCGGAACGCGGGCCGAACAGCACCTCCGTCGCGCCTCCCAGTCCTCGAGACGGTCCCTGGGACGGCGCCCACGGTGACCGAACTCATGAGCGATCCGAAGCCGCCTCCGATCGACGTCGACGAGCTGGTCTCCCTGGCCGAGAAGCTCGCCACCCGCGAGCGCTTCGACGAGGCGGCGGAGATCTACCTGATCGCCCGGCGGTTCGATCCGAAGAACGTCGGGATCAAGCTCGGGCTGGCCGACGTCCGCAAGCGTCAGCGCCAGAGCCACCCGGGCGGCGGTCCGAAGGGTCTGCGCGAATCCGTCAGGGAGCAGCACCGGCGCGCCTCCCTCGACGCCGCCCATTTCCTCGGCCTGGCCCACGCCTACGCCGAGAAGGGCGAGAACGCCCGCGCCGCCCAGTGCATCGAGGTCGCCAAGGCCAAGGCGCCGTCGAACCCCGGCCCGCACAAGCTCCACGGCCGCATCCTCTTCCGCCGCAAGCGCTTCCAGCGCGCCACCGAGGAGCTCGAGAAGGCGCTGCTCTACAACCCGTTCGACCGGGAGGCCGCCGAGCTCCTGGGCCGCGCCCAGTACGAGTGCCGCGAGCTGCCCGGCGCGCTCACCTCGTCGGTCCACGCCTACCTGCTGCTCAACGAGGGCGACCGCGAGGGCGCCGAGCGGCTGCGGCGGCGCATCCGGACCCTGCGCCAGATCCTCGGCTGGGGCCGTCGGGAGCTGACCGCCGTCTTCCACGAGCGCCAGGAGTTCCTGCACACCGCCTACGATCGGCTCGAGTGGCAGCGCGAGCGATTCATGGAGGAGGAGGGAATCCTGGCGGAGCCGTTGCCCGAGGCGTCGATCGCCACCGCTCCGGCCGCCGGCAACAAGATCGAGCTCGCCGCCCGCCTGCGGCGCATGGCCCTGTGGGCGAACCTCACGGACGAGCAGGTGTTCAGCCTGACCCGTGCCGTGGTCGAAGAGGTCCACGAGGCCGGCGGGCTGCTGTTCGAGTACCGAGACCAGGGGCGCGACCTCTACCTGCTCGAGGAGGGTCGGGTGGTGGTCCAGCGCCCGACCCACTACGGCACCTTCGCCCTGGGCGAGATCCCCACCGGCGGGCTGCTCGGCGAGGTCAACTTCATCACCCTGCGGGAGCGCTCGGCGGACGCGATCGTGCTCGAGTCGGCGCGCCTGCTGCGGTTCTCGGCCGAGGGCCTGGAGCGGGTGATGGACGAGGACCCGGACCTGGCGGTCCAGATCTACTGGACCTTCTGGCGTAGCCTGGCCAAGAAGCTGCGCTCGACCAACGAGCAGCTCCGCGGGTTCTTCGCCGACGAGGGCAGCGCCGAGAACGTGCTCGCCCTGCGCAAGGCGGAGGAGGCCCAGGGCGGCCGCCGGATCAAGGTGGAGCCGTCGGACAAGATCCGCCTGTTCCGCGAGCAGGGGCTGTCCCGCAGCGAGCTCATGACGCTGGCCACCTTCTCCACCGAGAAGCGTTTCGAGGGCGGCGCCT
>JASFUL010000490.1:0-4450 GCA_050050315.1 Gemmatimonadota bacterium | reverse complement strand
CATGACTCGAGGGGTGACACCGGGCGCATCGGGGGATCGGGTGCCGGATTCTGCAAGAGGCCGTGGGACTTGCAAGGGCGTTTCGGGACCTCAGGAGGGGCCCGGGGGCCCTCCTGGAGGCGGGATCGGGGTGAACGACGACCGGATGGCGGCCTCCTCCTCGACGCCCGGGGCTCGCTCGAGCGCCTCCCCGAGGGCCTCCCGGGCCTTCGCGGTGTCCCCCACCGTCAGTCGGAGGCGGGCCAGCGAGAGCCACTGCTGCCAGGGGTCCTCTCCGAGCTCGATGACGCGTTCGCGCGCCTCGAGGGCCTCCGACCACGCTCCCGTGGCCTCCAGGGAGCCCGCGAGGAGGTGCCAGAAGGCGACGTCTTCGGGATCGCGCTCGACCACCCTCCGGGCGAACACGACGGCCTCGGCGTGGCGTCCCTGGCTCGAGTAGAAGAGAGCCAGTCGCCGCGCCGCCGAGACCCTCTCGGGCGCCTCCGCCGAGGCCCTCAGGAGCAGGAACTCGCCCAATCGCTCCTCGCCCCGCCGTACCGCGTCCTGGCCGAGCTCCCGCAGCAGCCACGGGCTCGAGTCGAGGAGCGAGACGGCCCGCGCCCAGTGCCACTTGGCCCGCCCGACCTGGCCACGGGACGCCAGCATGTCGCCGACCATCCACTGCGCCCGTCCCGAGGCCGGATGCTCGTCGGCGAGCGTCAGGAACACGCTCTCCGTGCTCGACCACGTGGGCGTCCGGGTCCACGCGCGCCCGAACATGAGGGCGAAGACGACGACCAGGACCGCGCCCCCGAGCGCGCCCCGCTGCGCAACCAGCCGGGCTCCCAGCCACCCCACGACGACGAGGAAGCCCACCGACGGGAGGTAGAGGGTGCGCTCGGCCAGCAGGATTCCGCTCAGGAAGAGCACGTTGGAGACCGGCGAGATCGTGACCACGAACCAGACGACCGCCAACGCGGGAAGCCTCCCCGGCGGCACCCGAGCGTCCCCGGTCCCGGGGCCGGCGGAGGGGTCCTCGCCCGCCCCCGTCGTCACCGGCGTCCTCGACCCGATGGACGAACCCCAGGCCACCAGGGCGAGGGCAAGGGCGGCCAGGGCGACCAGCGCGCCGGCGACCGCTGCCGGCGTCCACCCGGTGAGGAGGGGGATCACGGCGGGGGAGTAGTCCGCCGACAGCGTGGCCGGAAAGACGAGGAGCCGGGCCATGTGGAGCCATACCACGGCCAGCGTCCAGATGCGGGGCATCTCCGCGAGGCGCTGGGCCCCCAGCGGGGGATCGGGGCTGGCGAGGGTCCCGAGGACGGAATAGCGCACCGCCAGCACCGCGCCCGCCGTGAGCGCCAGGACGAGGAGGACGGGCCCGCGGCGTCGGAGCCACGGGCCGACCGCCCGCACGGCGACGGGCCGGCGGACCAGGTCGAGCAGGACGAGCGCGGCGGGGAGCGTCACGGCGCTCTCCTTCGTGAGGAACGCCGCAGCGTACAGACCCGCCAGGACGGCGGTGGTCCCGGACCCCGGACCCTCCTCGTCCGGTCTCGTGCCTCGCAGGAAAAGGAGGCACGCGGTCAGATACAGGGCCGTCGACAGCAACTCGGCCAGCCCGACGACGTTGGCGACCGCCTCCACGTGGACGGGGTGCACCGCGAACAGCAGTCCCGCCAGGCCGGCGGCCGGGACCGGGACGAAGTGCGCCGCCAGGAGCACGACCAGAGCCGTGACCAGCCCGTGCAGCACGAGGTTGACCCCGTGGAAGACGGCGGGGCGCAGTCCGACCAGCTG
Organism: Gemmatimonadota bacterium; assembly: GCA_050050315.1. Classification (GTDB taxonomy): domain Bacteria; phylum Gemmatimonadota; class Gemmatimonadetes; order Longimicrobiales; family Gaopeijiaceae; genus JASFUL01. The sequence goes on along the minus strand of JASFUL010000490.1, from coordinate 2,671 downwards.
ACGCTGAATCGCCAGCGTGGCCGTGGTGAGCGGCCGCCAGAGGCCGAGGTCGCCGTCCACGTCCTTCGGCCAGTAGGGCTCCAGCAGCCGCCCCGGCAGCGCCGACGCGTCGGCGAGGTTCTCGTCGTCGACGACGATCTGCACGTCGTCGTACGCGAAGCCGTTCCCCAGGGCGTTGCCGTAGGCCGCCGCCGCGACCGAAGCCGCCACGAGCGCGGCACGAAGGGGGGAGCCGAGCGGGGACCTCACATGCGGCCCCCTTCCCCTTCGTCCCGCTCCCTCCGGGCCCGTTCCCGGGCCGCCCGCTCCCGGACGCGGCGGGCGGAGGCGGTGTCCCCGCTCATCTCGAGGATCTCCGCCATCCGGGCCAGGCCGGGGAGGGAGTCCGGGTCGGCCGCCAGCGCAGCGCGGCGGGCGCGGAGCGCGGCCCCCAGGTCCCCGCGCAGGAGGTACGCCTCGGACAGGAGGGCCCAGAGCTCCGCGTCGGAGCCGGCGCGCTCCAGGCCCACCAGGGCGGTCCGGTGGGCCGCCCGGCCCTCCCGTGCTCGCAGCTGGGTCGCGGCCAGCAGTCTGTACGCCGAGCGACGGAACGGCGCCGCCTCCACGGCGCGCTCGAAGAGCGCTTGGGCGCGGTCCAGGTCTCCCGCGTCCTCGTAGGCGGCACCGGCCTCCAGGAGGACCGGATAGCGGTACGGATGCGCCTCCGCGGCCCGACCGAAGGCTTCGGCGGCTTCGTCGAGCCTCCCGGAGTCGTAGAGCACCTCTCCGTAGAGCCGGAGGGCCCGGTGGGACTCGGGGTGGGCCTGGGCCAGGTCCCGGAAGAGCGTGAACGAAGAGTCCCAGACGGGCGTGCGGGTGACGGTCCGCGCCCCGAGCAGGGCCAGGACGAGCGCGGCGGTCACGGCCACCGGCCGGGCCCCGCCGCGCCCGGACGTTCGGCGCCGGGAGAGCCACGCGCGGCCCCCTCCCGCCACCGCCATGGCCAGCCCGACCGACGGAAGGTACAGGGTGCGCTCGGCCAGCAGGACGCCGGCATGCACGCCGAGGTGCGCCACCGGCAGAACCGCCACCACGAACCAGAGGATCCCCAGCGACACCAGAGGCATCCGGAGCGGGAGGGTGGCGGCCAACGCCAGAAGCCCTCCCAGGACGACCGCCCCGGCGAGCACGGCCGGACCGATCTGTCGAGCCGCCGACAGGACGTCGGGCCCATAGTCCGCGACCAGGTCCAGGGGGACGATCATCAGACGGAGGTACTGCGGCCAGAGCGTGAGCGCGGTCCACAGGCGCTGGACCGGCGTCGTCCCCACCAGCTCGGCCGGAAGCTCCTCGCCGGTCAGGGTCCCCAGGACGTCCATCCGGATCGCCAGGTAGGCGAGGAGGACGGCCACCAGGCCGGCGAAGAGCGGAGCGTCGGCCCGGAGCGACCGAGCGGCGCCGCGCCCGGACGCGGGCGCGGGCCCACGCCCCTCCCGGGCGCCCCGCGCCGCGGGATGGACGGCCAGCAGGAGGAGCAGACCCGGCAGCGTGACCGCGATCTCCTTGGAGCCGAGGCCCACCGCATAGGCCGCCAGCACGGCCGAGAGGCGGATCGCGCGCCCGACCGCGGTGTCGGGACGCCAGAGGAACGCGAGGCAGGCCGCCAGGACCGCGGCCGCCGCGTACAGCTCGCTGCGGCCCACCACGTTTGCCACGGCCTCCACGTGCACCGGGTGGACCGCGAACACCAGCCCTCCCAGCAGCGCCGGGGCCAGGGCGTCCTCCCGGTCGGCGTCCGCTCGGGCCGACGTCCGCAGGAGAGCGAGCAGCAGGAGCACCGCCAGGACCGTCGCGCCGGCGTGGGCCGCGACGTTCACCGCGTGGAACGCCGGGGGCGTCTCGCCCCAGAGGCTCCACTCGAGCACGAAGCTCCCGAGCGTCACGGGGCGGTAGAGGAGCCCCCATTCGGGCTCCATGTGCCAGTAGGGTCCCGCCAGCGCCTCGCCCAGCCGGCCCTCCGTCACGACGGGGTTCAGTCGCAGGAGCGGGTCGTCGTCCAGGGCGAAGCCCAGGGGGATCGCGTTGGCGAACACCACCACCGCCGCGAGTCCGGCGATCGCCAGCACCCGCCCACGGGTGAGCGAGATCGACAGGGGTCCTACTCCGGGTGGCGGCCGCTCGGGGCGGCCCGGGGCGTGGTACCCAGGGCGGTGGCCTCCCCCGCCCCCCCACCGGGCCCCGGGTCCTCCTCCCACGGGTCGCGCTCCGGCGCCACCCAGAGCGGCGCCTTCCTCGAGAGCAAGTTGTAGCGCAGGATCGACCAGATCGCGCTCACCCCGTCCTTCCAACCGATCTTCTTCCCCTCGGCGTAGGAGCGGCCGTGGTAGCTGATGGGGAGCTCGTAGACGCGCGCGCCCGACTGGGCCAGGCGGGCCGTGAGCTCCGGCTCGATCCCGAAGCGGCTGGCCGACAGGGGGAGCGTGTCCAGGAGGTCCCGCCGGACCATCTTGTAGCACGTCTCCATGTCGGTCAGGTTCACGTCGGTGAGCATGTTGCTCAGCAGGGTGAGGAGGCGGTTCCCCAGGGAGTGCCAGAAGAAGAGGACGCGGTGGGGGCCCCCCAGGAAGCGCGAGCCGTAGACCGCGTCCGCCTGGCCCAGGAGGATCGGGCGGAGCAGCCACGGGAGCTCGAG
>JASFUL010000489.1:0-4479 GCA_050050315.1 Gemmatimonadota bacterium | reverse complement strand
GGCCACGCGCCCCCCGACGGCCCGGAGGTCGAGGCGCAGCACCGTCGTCGGCGAGGGGAAGAACGAGACCCCGGCCTCCGCCTGGTGGGCGCTGGCGTGACCGGGAGCGAAGGCACGGCCCTCGTGGAAGTAGCGCGTGCGCTGCCAGCCGTAGCTGGCGACCACGCCGAAGCGGGCCCACGTGGCGGCGAAGTCGAGGGAAGCACCGCGGACGGACCCCGTCCCCACGGGGACCGGTCCTTCGGCGAAGGGTTCGACCTCGCCGGCCGCGACCAGGACGACGTTCCGCAGGCTGCGCACGTAGGCCTGGCCTCCGAGCCGCAGACCGGGGGTGGGGGTCCACGTCCCCGCGGCGACGAGCTGGTCGCTGCGAGCCACCGGCACACCCCCGGGCCCGGCGGCGAAGGACAGGTCGACGGGGAACACGTGCCCGACGACCGACTCGGCGTTCCTGAGCGACTGGGCGAACTGGTGGGAGCGGCTTCCCGCGAGCACCCATGTGGTGCCCTCCGTGGCACGCCAGCGCACCTCGGCCCTCGGCTCGAGACGGAAGGCCGACCCGGCCTTGGTGACCCCGAGTCCCCCCCGGAGCCGGAGCGTCCCGCCGAGGTCCACGACCTGCTCCGCGTGCGCCGTGCCCACCACCAGCGACCGCTTCGCCGAGGGCGGGCCCTCCTCCGGAATCACCCCGGGCGGCCCGACCGCGTACCGGGTCCGGATCTCCCGGACGCGGAGGCCCACCTCGGTGGCGGAGCCGCCGCCCCGCCGCGTCATCGAGACGTGGGCGCCCCGATCCTCACGCCTGGCCTCCATCCGGGTGGGGTCGAGGTCGGTCCGCCAGGTGGCGCCGGCGTCGGCCGCGGCCCTCCAAGCCCCGGCCCGCAGGGTCAGCCCGGACCACGACCGCGACCAGAACGCTCCCGCCGAGCGACTGTCCCACTCGAAGGAGTGTTCGAGCCGGACCGCAGCGGGGTCGCCGGAGGAGGCGCTCCCCGCGGCCACCCCGAGCTCGTCGGCCGCTCCATACGCCAGCAGGCGCAGCCGACCTCCGAGCACGGGGCCCTCGACCTTCGCGACGACGTCGCCGCTCTCGCCCTTCACGTAGGAGCTCTCCGGGTCGGGCACGATCGAGCCCGGGAAGCCCGACCGCCAGCCGACCAGGTATCCCGCGTCCTGCCAGCCGAGAGGACCGTCCGCCGTGACCCGGGCCTGGGTCGTGCTGAGCGACCCGCGCGCCTCCACCCGTTGCCCCGGCGGCAGGGTGACGGCCGTGACGACCCCCGAGAGGGCATGGGGAAGCCCCGGAGACGGGGCCGCGGCGTCGAGCTGGATACGGGCGAAGGCGTCCGGGTTGAAGGAGCTGAAGAGGCCCCCGGCGTGGTACGGGCTCAACACGGGCAGCTCGTCGATCCGGTACGCCGTCTGGTCGGCGGCGCCTCCCCGCACGTGCACGCCCGTCGGGGACTCAGGATCCATCACGACCTCCCCGCCCGCCAGCGCGCGGAAGACGTCCGGCTCCGCCAGGGACGGGTGACCCAGCAGCGCCCGGCGGGAGATCCCCCGATCCGGGAACGCGGTGGTGTCTTCGGGATCCCGTCCCCGGATCGGCCGGGTCGGGGACACGATGATCCGGCGGAGCTCGATGGGCCGAGGCCGGAGCGCGACGTTCAGCTCGAGCCGTCCGGTCCTGGGCGCGAGGAGGTGGACGACCCGACTCTCGTACCCCATCGCGCCGACGCTGAGGTGCTGGGGACCGGGGGGGAGCCCCGCCATCACGTACCGGCCCTCGTCGTCGGTCACCGACCACCGACCGAGGTCGGTCAGTCGGACGACGGCCTCGGAGACCGGCCGGCCCGTCTCCGCGTCACGCACGACACCCACGACCGAGGCGGACGGCCCCGGCCCGGACTGCACCACGAGCGAGAAGACGAGCGCGCCGACCAGCGGCGAGCCAGACATGGGAGATCCTTCGCCGGATCGCACAAGTCCCCCGAGGGGGATCAGACAAGGATTCAGCCGGCCCGGGGGGAAGGGCAAGCGCGGTGCTCCGGGGTCTCCCGAAATATTCCAATGATGATTATAATCATCGATGGAGTGAATCCCATCGTCCCGGGAGGTTCATCATGCGGAACGGCTGGCGGCGCCCCCCCTTCCCCCGCGGCGCGCTCCTGGCGCTCGTCGCGGCCGTCGCCTACGCCTGCGGGAGCCCGCCGGACGACCGCGCAGCCTCGGACGGGCCGCCCGATGCCCCGGAGGCCTCCTCGCCCGGGGACGCCGTCCCCGGGACGGCGGCGGTGGCGGCGTTGGCCGGCTTCGACACCTGGTGCGGAAGGGGTGCCGACCTCTGGGGCCGCGAGCTCTGCGGGCCCCTGGTGCTGGTGGATTCCGGGACGCGGCGAGCCCTGGCGAACGCCCGGCCGCCCGATCCGACGTTCACGACCGTCGCGGGGGAGCCCGGTCGCTGGACCGGCACCCTCGCCGACTCCATCTCCCTCGCGAACACGGCTTTCCAGTGGGGGGACCAGCGCTGGTCGATGGTCCTGCTCCCCCTGCCGGAGGACGCCTACGACCGGACGGCGCTCCTGGCCCACGAGTCCTTCCACCGGATCCAGCCGTCGCTGGACCTCGAGGCGCCGACCCCGGTGCCCCCCCACCTGCAGGAGCGCACCGGCCGCCTGTGGCTGCGTCTCGAGATCCGGGCGCTGGCCGAGGCGCTTCGCTCCTCGGGCGACGCGGCCCTGCGCGCGGCTCGCGACGCCGCGCTGTTCCGGCGCGCCCGGCACGACGCCCATCCGGGAGCGGACACGCTCGAGGCCGACCTCGAGATCCACGAGGGGCTGGCGGCGTACACCGGATCCCGTGTCGCACGGGACGTGCTGGACGTCGACGACGCCCGGGTCGCGGAGGAGGTCGCGCGCCAGGGGGACCGCGACAGCTACGGCCGGAGCTTCGCCTACGCCACGGGGCCGGCCCTGGGGATCCTGCTCGACCGGTGGGCCCCGGGTTGGCGGGACGACGTGGGGAGGGACGCGCCCCTCCACGGGCTGTTCGAGGGGGCCGTCGCGCCGGTGTCGGGGGACGCGGTCGACCGGGCGAGAGGCTACGGGTACGAGGAGATCGCGGCCGAGGAGGAGGCGCGAGAGCGGCGTATGCTGGCGCGCCTGGACACGCTCCGTCGTCGCTTCGTCGAGCCTCCCGTCCTCCGCATCCGCTCCGAGGATACGCGGGGGTCCTTCGACCCCACCGCCATCGTGACGCTGGGCGAGCACGGGACGGTCTACTTCCGCGCGACATTCCAGGGCGCGTGGGGCGTCCTGGAGGGCCAGGAGTCCGGTGTGCTCGTCGCCCCCGACTGGGCCACCCTCGCCGTCCCGGGACCCGTCCGCGACGTGGACGGTGGATGGGCGGGACCGGGGTGGACCCTCGAGCCGTCGGAGGGGTGGACGGTGGAGGGCCCGGAGGAGGGGGTGTGGCGAATCGTTCCCCCGCCGGCGGGGGACGCCGGCTCGGCTCCGGCCTTCGAGGAATTCAGATGAACGCACCCGACCGTCCCCTGCCGCTGACCCCCCTCTCCATGGCCGTCCTGCTGGCCCTCTCCGAGGAGGCCCGTCACGGCTACGCCATTCGACAGGAGCTGGAGGCCCGGACGGACGGGGTGCCCCTGGGCACGAGCAGCCTGTACGCGGCCCTCCGGCGCCTGTCCGACGAGGGCCTGATCGAGGAGGTGTCCGACCCGACGGACGCCCGCAGGCGGTCGTACCGGGTCACGGCGAACGGACGGGCGGCGGCTCGCGCAGAGGCGCTGCGGATGGCGCGGGTGGCCGGGCGGGCACGGGACGCCCGCCTGGTCACGGGACCCGAGCTGGCCGGAGAGGCCGGCCTGGCGTGAGCGTTCCCCGGGATCCGGGGGCGGATCGGGCTCCCGCGGACGCCGACGCGGGACGGGCCGGGAATCCGGGCGATCCGGTCACCCGGAGACCCTCCTGCACCGTCCGCCTGGTGGCGCGGGCGTTCCGGCTTCTCCGGATCCTCCTGCCGACCCGGCTGCGGCGGCGCCACGGCGCGGAGATGGACGCGATGCTCGTGGCGGTCCTCGTGGACGCCCGGCGTCGGGGAGGACGGGTCGGCCTCCTGGACGCGGTGACACGGGAGGCGGCGGACCTCGTGGGGACGGCCGTCCGGTCCCACCTCTCCCGTGTGCCGCGGGTCCCCCGGGCGGCGCACGTCGCCGGAGCGGCGGGTCTCGCGATCGCCCTCGCGCTTCTGATCGAGGGCCGGGGGCCGCCCGAGCCCGTCGTCCGCTTCGACGCCCACGACCCGGCGGGCACCTTCACGCTGGTCCTGCGAAGCGGACGCGTCGTAGAGGCGACGTTGGACGGCATCCCGGTGCCGGGCCACCGGGTGCTCCAGCGCGGCGACAGCGTGACGCTGATCGGGGCCGCGGGGCGACCGGGGGTCCGACTCCGCCTGGAGCCGCCG
>JASFUL010000488.1:0-4480 GCA_050050315.1 Gemmatimonadota bacterium | reverse complement strand
GTACGTCCTCGCCGCCCGGGCCCTCGGCTACTCGAAGGCCCGGATCATCTTCCGACACGTGGTGCCCAACGCCCTGGCGCCGGTCATCGTGGCGGCGACCCTCGGCGTGGGCAACGCCATCGTCCTGGAGGCGGGACTCTCCTTCCTCGGGGTCGGCGTGGGGTCGGCGGGGATGCCGTCGTGGGGCGCGATGGTGGCCGACGGCCGTCTCGTGATGATGCGCGCCTGGTGGCTCTCCCTCTATCCAGGCCTGGCGATCGTGCTGACGGTGCTGGCGTTCAACCTGGTCGGCGACGGGCTCCGTGACGCGCTGGACCCCCGCCTCCGGGGCGGCGCCATGGAGGGCGAGGCGGTCTGAGTTCCGCGTTCGCCCGTCATCGGAACCCCTCCATCTGGATCCCCTTCACGAAGTAGCGCTGGGTGAAGAGGAAGAGCAGCACCACGGGCAGCACGGCCGCCACGCCGGCCGCCATCTGGTACGGCCAGTTGACCTCGAACGTCCCGTGGAAGGACGCGATCCCGACCTCCACCACCCGCATCTCCTGGGACCGCGTGGCGAGCAGCGGCCAGAGCAGGTTCTTCCACGCGTCGATGAAGGCGAAGAGGCCGAGGGTGGCGAGGGCCGGCCGCGCCAGGGGGAGCGACACGGACCAGAAGATCCTGAACGGTCCCGCGCCGTCGATGCGGGCGGCCTCCTCCAGCTCCCCGGGCACGGTGCGGAAGTACTGTCGCATGAGGAAGACGCCCCACACGGACACCAGCTCGGTGGAGATCAGCCCCTGGTACGTGTCCACCCATCCCAGACCCTCGATGAGCAGGAAGCGGGGGATGAGCACCACCACGGCCGGGACCATCATGGTCGACAGGAAGAGGAGGAAGACGCGGTCGCGCCCCCGCCAGTCCAGGCGCGCGAAGGCGTAGCCGGCGGTGGCCGCCGTGGCGAGCTGCCCGGCGACCACGCACCCGGCGAACACGAGGGAGTTCAGGAAGTAGCGGCCGAAGGGCTGGGCGGTGAGGGCCTCGGGGTAGTTCGACCAGCGGGGGGACTCGGGCACCAGGTCCGGGGGGTAGCTGAAGACGTCGAGCTGGCCCTGGAGGCTCGTGGCGAGCATCCAGAGGAAGGGAAAGAGCATCGTGAGGGCCGCGCCGACGGTCACCGCCCAGGCCAGGACCCCCAGGAGGCGCCGATCCCGTGAGCGGACCGCGCTCACGCGGTCGCCTCCCCGTCTCCGGCACGCCGTTCGAGCAGCCGGAAGTGGAGCCACGTCACCGCGAAGATCAGCGCGAACAGCACCCAGCTCATCGCCGCGGCGTTACCGAACCGGAGGAACTCCCACGCCTCCTGGTAGATGTGGTACACCGCCACGTCGGTGGCCCCGAGGGGGCCTCCCTCGGTCATCACGTAGACCGCCCCGAAGACCTGGAAGGAGCCGATGACCGACGTGACCAGCACGAAGAAGAGGGTGTGCCGCAGCCCGGGCAGGGTGACGTGCACGAAGCGACGCCACGGGCCCGCCCCGTCGATCCGGGCGGCGTCGTAGAGTTCCTCGGGGATCGCGGCCAGGCCGGCCTGGAAGAGCACCATCTGGTAGCCCACGACCAGCCAGACGCTCATGAGCATGAGGGCGGGCAGGGCCGTCCGGGGCGAGGTGAGCCAGGGCACGGCGTCCAGCCCCACCCGCTCCAGCGTCCAGTTGAGCAGGCCGTACTGGTCGTTGAGCATCCACTGCCAGACCACCGCGATGGCCACGAGGCTCGTGATGGTGGGCAGGAAGAGGACGGCCCGCACCGCCCTCACCGCCCGGCCCGCTCCAGCACGGCGGTGCACGAGCAGGGCGAAGCACAGGGCCACCGCCATGGCCACCGGGACGTGGAGCGTGAACAGCGCCGTGTTGCCGATGGCGTTCCAGAACTCGCCGTCCCCGAGCAGCCCGGCGTAGTTGGCCAGGCCCACGAAGGGGCGGGCCGGGTCCACCAGGCTCCACTCGTGGAGGGAGAGCCAGAGGGCGAACGCCAGGGGTCCCAGCGTGAAGACGGCCAGGTGGAGGCCGGCGGGGGCGAGGAAGCCCCAGGCGACCAGGTTGCGTCGCAGCTCCCGGGCGGACCGCCGCCTCACCAGCGGCGCCAGCGTCACCGGGACGGCGGCTAGGAGGACCCCGGTGAGCGCCACGCCCAGGAGGATCCCCCAGGGAGAGCGCGTGTGCTCGAAGGGGGTCAGGGCCAGCACGGCGTTCCCGTGGGTGGCCAGGGCCCACGGGCTCCGGTCCACGGTGACCCGGGACGGCGGGGGGGAGGGCAGCGCCGCGACGGCGTCGGTCGTGGCGGGGAGCAGGGTGGAGAAGGAGGCCCGGCCGGGCGCCTCCCGGAGGAGGAAGGGGAGGCCCGTCAGCTGGGCGACGCCGCCGGGCCGCTCCACGACCGCTCCGGGGTCCGGCAACGCGTCCAGGGCGGCGACGCCCAGGGCCATCCGCCGGTCGGTGAGCCGGCCCAGCCGGTCCACGCTCCACATCCCCGCGCCGGCGAGCGGGACACCGATGACGGCCAGGGCGACCAGCGCCGGGAGAGCCACGGCCCCGCCGCGGTCCCGGGCCCCGGCCCACCCCACCCACCCGACGGCGAGGCCGAGGAGGAGGCCACCGACCCCCGCCCCGGCGAGCACGAGACGCCCGGGCAGCGTCGCCGGGGCGTCGGGGGGCGGCTCCACCTCCAGGGCCCCCACCACCGTCCACCGGTCCGGGCCGAACCGGGCGGCCCGGGCCACCCGTCTCCCGTCGGACCGCTCGACCAGGACGGGCCGGTCGAGGAGCTCGTCGGCGCCGACGCCGGTCTCGCGCCAGCGGTCCCCGAGGACCGCCGTCGCCACCGCGGGGTCGCCCGTCTCGGCCAGGAGCTGCTGCGCCACTCCGGCCTCGGCCCGGAGGACCTCGCCCTCCGCCAGTCGCACCGCGCGACGGGGGAGGAGGAGCCCGAGGCCCAGGGTGGCGAGTAGGATCGCGCCGGCGACCGCCGACAGGACGCGCGTGCCGGTCAGGGCGGACATGCGCTCACCGGGCCAGCAGGGCGTCCACCCGACGGGCCACGTCCGACGCCGCCTCGTCGAGGGGCTCGCCCCGCAGGAGGTGGCGGTCCATGATCTCGAAGATGGCCTCCTCGACCTCGTGGAAGTCCCGGACGAGGGCGCCCCACGTCATCCTCCCCCGGAGCGCCTCCCGCAGGAACGCCGCCTCCAGCCCCGAGGGGTCCGCCTCCGCCAGCTCCGCCGCGACGTCGCGGAAGGCCGGCACGGCCAGCCTCGTCCCGGCCCGGATGCGCTGGGCCTCCTCCGAGGACAGGAAGGCGGCCAGCTCCAGGGCCTGGCGCTCGTGCACGACGTTGGCCGGGACGGCCCACCCCGACGCGTACAGGACCGTCACGGGCTCGTGGCCCTCGGCGTGGGGGATGGGAGCGAGGCCGATCTCGTCCAGCGCCTGGCCCATGCTCGAGGTGAGGAGCTGGAGGGTCCAGTGGCCGCTGAGCAGCATGGCCTGGCCCCCGGTGGCGAAGCGCGCCTCCCGGGCTGGGTCTCCGCTGGCGACGAACTGCACGCCGGGCGTCACGCCGTCCTCGGTGACGAGGTCCGTCAGGAAGCGGAACGTCTCGACCGTCTCGGGCGAGTCGAGCCAGCCGCTCGCCCTCGAGCCGGTCGGGTCGAGGATGTCGCCTCCCCCGGACCACACCCACGGGATCCACTGGTAGGGGTTCCGCGGGAAGTCGAAGGCGTACACGTCGGTGCGGCCGTCCCCCGTGGTGTCCCGGGTCAGCGCCCGGGCCGTGGCGAGGAACTCCCCTCGCGTCCAGCCGTCGGGCGAGGGAAGGGGCACCCCGAACCGCCGGAAGACCGAGCGGTTCACGTAGATCGCCATCGGCGTGTAGTCCTTCGGGAGGGCGTACAGGCGCCCGCTCCGCTCGAACGTCTCCAGCACCTGGGGCAGGACCCGGGCCCGGTCGTACCCCACCTTCTCCAGGTACGGCGTCAGGTCCAGCGTCAGGCCGCGGTCGAGGAAGGTGGGGATGTCGGGGCCGTCCAGGAGAAAGACGGCCGGGGGCGAGCCGGCGGCGATGGAGGTGAGGAGCTTCTCCTGGTAGTGGCTCGACGCCGACTCCACGACGACCTCGACGTCGGGGTGCCGCTCGGTGAAGGCGTCGGCGATCCGCTGCTCGGTGGCGATCTCGGTGTCCCCGGCCCAGGTCATCACGCGGAGGGTGACGCGCTCCGGGACGCCGGGGTCGCCGCACGCCGCGAGGGCGGCGACGGCCGCCAGAACGGCGCCACGGCGGGTCACTGCCCCCTCCCCCCGAGCACGCCGATCCGGGTCCCGTCCCCGGGGTCGAACAGGTGCGCCCGGGCCGCGTCGAGCCGGAGGCCGACCTCCTCTCCCTCCTCCACGGGCGCGTCGGGCGGGGCGCGGACGATCCAGGGCTCCCCGCCGGCCCCGTCCAC
>JASFUL010000487.1:0-4500 GCA_050050315.1 Gemmatimonadota bacterium | reverse complement strand
CGTTGGCCGTGACGTACGCCCCGAAGACGCGCTGCGGGTCGGTCGCCCCGCCCGTGAGCGTGTACGTCTGCGGGTTCATCAGGGCGAGCCCGGAGAAGGAGCGGTTCCGCGCCACCCAGTCGAGGTAGTCGGGGCCCGACGCCGGGCCGCAGCAGCCGAGGCTCCCCTCGGCCATGACGATCACCAGCTCGCCGGGCTCCGGGAGCGGGATCGGCTCGAGGAAGACCGCTCGGAAGACCCCGAAGAGCGCAGTCGTGGCGCCGATCCCCAGGGCGAGCGTCGACAGGACGGTGAGCGTGAAGCCCGGCCTCCTGCCCAGCGTCCTGAGTGCGAGCTCGAAGTCCTGGATCCACGTGCCCATCCGCTCCGCCTCCCATCCCGTCGTGCAGGCCGCCCCGGCGGCCCTCGTCCAGTAGGCCATGCCCGGGACGACCGAGCGCAGCACCTGACGCCGATACCACCGGTGCGCGGCCGCCGGGCCGTCCCGCAGCTCACGCTCCGCGAATTCCTCCGCCGCGTCCCCACGGGCCGCGGCGCGCTGCCCGGGCGGCACGAGCCAGCCCAGCAGCCGCTCCCAGACCCGCGGCGCCCCGTTCCCCTCCTCACCCGATGCCATGGCATTGATTATACACTGTGTGGGAAATCAGGGCGAGACGTGAAGGCTCCGCCCGCCCCTCATTCGAAGGCGAAGGACGCCGTGGGCTCGTCGTGGAGGTCCGACGGATCTGGACCGGGATGCTCCTCGAGGAAGCGATCCACGATCGCCCATCCGAGGGAGTAGCCCGTCCATCGGGGGATGCCGGATCCGTCACCGAAGAACCACGCCTCGTGATCGTAGCCGCCGTCGAACCAGTGGGGCCGGGACGCCTCCAGCAGCCGGTCGAGCTCCGCCGTGGAGAGGGCCGTCGCCCAGATGGGGGGCGTTCCTCCCGCCACCTGCACCGAGAAGTGGTCGGCGAGCCCCTCCGACGCCATGGCGCCCAGGAGGTCCGATCCGTAGCCGACGGTCCGCTGGCGCGCGATGTGGTGGAGCTCGTGCGCGAGCAGAGGAAAGAGGCTCGTCGTCAGGGAGGGGGCGAGGTGGGGAGACGAGGGATCGAACGTGAGGTACACGACCTCTCCCGCCTGCGCCCGGCCGCCGAACCCGATCTCGCGGATCGCACCTTCGGAGCCGGCCGAGATCCGGATCTCGACGCCATCGACGGGGATCAGCTCCCGGACCTCGCCGAGGGTGCGAGCCACGACCGAATCGATGGAGGACCGGTGGACTGCGAGCGCTCCGCCGTCCTCGTGGACCAGGCAGGAGCCGCCTTCCAGCCCAACGGCCGCGCGCGACGTGCAGGGCTCCGGTCCGGTGGGGTCCGAGCAGGCGGCCCCCAGCATCGTGGCCACGAACACCAGGGCGCCCGTTCGCGATGCCACGTGAACGAGCGCGTGCGTCGTCTTCGTCATCTCGATCCTCCCCCATCCGTCGTTCGCGATGCCCGGGCGAGCGACGCCGCTCGGGAGCGTCCGTCCTCCGTTCTCCTCAACCGGGTAAGCGTCGTTCCGCCGAGGAGTCCGCAGTCGGTCGCGGGATGGGGGTCCGGGCCGGCGACGCTCGCGACGTCCGTGGCGACCGTCGCGTCCGTGGAGCCACCGACCAGCGCCACGACGCCGTCGCGGTCGTCGACTCGGGCGGTCAGGATCCGTGGTGGGGCGAGTCTTCGAGAGCCCGACGCAGGGCCGTCCGGAGCTGCGCACCCGCCTCGAGGTAGCTGCGGGTCTGCCTGGCCCGGATGCTCCGTATCGTCGCGGCCTGTCCGAACAGGTTCCTGACGCTCCGATCCCTCCTGACCTCGCTCCACGCAGCGGCCAGGTATCGCTCCGGTGGCCGGTCCCTGTGGTACTCGGCGCGAACGTAGGGGCGCAGGGAGCGCTGCAGCTCGACGGTCATGTCCCTGGCGAGGTCGTTCAAGCTCCCCAGCCGGGCCTGACCTTCCTCGTAGAACGCCACGATCTGCGCCCTGAGCTCGTCGTCCTCGATGAACTGGATGCGCCCGGCCGCCTTCGCCGACTCGTACTCCGCACGTACCGGCAGGTAGGGAAGCCATAGCGCCATCTGCCCGTTGGCCCAGTCGATGCTGTCGGCCGGCAGGTCCGCCCTCTCCCAGCTGTTGGCCAGCCAGATACCGGCCGGGATCGCGATGGAGTCGTACGCGAGGCCCTCCCGCATGACGGCCAGGTCCTGGGTGAGGTCCCGCTCGATCCCTTCCAGGACGCCCAGAGCCCGGTCCCGCTGCTCCAGCCCTTCACGCCAGTCGTCCGCCAGGAAGGAAAGCGTGACCCCGAGGAAGATCGCCACGAACTCGACGATCCCTCGCTTCAACGTCCCGCGGAGATCTCGTTTCATCGACCTGGATCCCGTAGGTCGGCGAGGGGCCCTTGGGCCATCTCGCGCATGGGGAGTCCGCCGTGTGGCACCGCGTTCACACGCTCGAGCACGATCACAGGAACCTGGAGCCCATCACGACCGTGCTCCCCCACGCCGAGCTCGCGCTCGATGCGGTGGTGGCCGGAGACGGCCTCGTCAGGGGGGGAGCCGGATCAGGCATGCCGCAGATTATCGGCAGGGAGGACGTGCGCGCCAGGAGCCGTTCCGCGTGCCGACGGTGGGCCGATCGTCCCGCTCGCCGCCGCTCCCGCACACCTCCCGTCGACCTCCAGCACTCCTTCCGCGCGTGCGACCCGGGCACGGCGACCCGGGCGCGGCGACCCCGCCTCCGTGGAGCCCGGCCCACGGGCGCGCTATGTTTTGCGGTCCCTTCCGCCACGACCTTCGCCACGCGCCCGCCCGTGCCCGACATTGCATCCCCCGGACACGCCGCTCGCCACGCCGCCGCCGACGCTCCGTCCGGAGCCCCCGCCCAGCGCCACGACGCCGTCGCGGTCGTCGACTTCGGCGGTCAGTACGCCCACCTGATCGCCACGAAGGTGCGCCGGGCCGGCGTCCTGGCCGAGATCCGGCAGCCCGAGGACCCCGTCGAGGCGTTCCTCCCCTACCGGGGGATCATCCTGTCCGGGAGCCCGAGCCTCTCCTCCCACGGCGAGGACTCGGAGTACACGAAGGAGATCTACGACCTCGACGTACCCATCCTCGGCTTCTGCTTCGGCCACCAGGAGATCGCGAAGCGCTACGGGGGCGAGGTGGTGCACGGCGGCCGCGAGTGGGGTCCGGCCGACCTGCACGTCCTGGAGGAGCATCCCCTCTTCTCCGGCCTCTCCCGGACCGAGCGGGTCTGGATGAGCCACTTCGACTCGGTCTCGGCCGTGGGGCCGGAGTTCCGCGAGCTCGGCTACACGACCTCGCCCGACGGCAGCCCCGACCACCGCTTCGCCGCCATCGCGTCGGACTCCCTCGGGCGGTACGGCTTCCAGTACCACCCGGAGGTGGACGCCACGGAGAACGGCCACACCATGATCGCCAACTTCGTCCTGGAGATCTGCGGGTGCCGGCCGACCTGGGACATGGGCGCCTTCATGGACGCCGAGCGGGACCGCCTGCGCGAGACGGTGAAGGGCCGCTCGGTGTTCCTCCTCGCCTCGGGCGGCGTCGACTCCACCGTCGCGGCGGTCGTCCTGAAGGAAGCCCTGGGCCCGGACCGGGTCACGCTGCTGCACGTGGACAACGGGCTCATGCGCAAGGACGAGAGCCGCACCGTGCTAGAGACGTTCCGCCGCCTGGGGATGGGTGAGAACCTCCACTTCGTGGACGCCTCGGACGACTTCCTCGGCGCCCTCGACGGGCGGGTGGACCCCGAGGCGAAGCGGAAGGCCATCGGCGACACCTTCATCGAGGTGTTCGAGCGGGCGGCCGCGCGCCTCGGCCTGGAGGACCACCTGCTGGGCCAGGGCACCATCTACCCCGACACCATCGAGACCGGGGGCACGAAGCGGGCCGACACCATCAAGACGCACCACAACCGGGTGCGGGTCATCGAGGAGATGATCGCCGAGGGGCGCGTCGTGGAGCCCCTGGCCGAGCTGTACAAGGTCGAGGTGCGCGAGCTCGGCGGGCGCCTCGGCGTTCCCCACGAGCTCCTGTGGCGCCACCCCTTCCCCGGCCCGGGACTGGGCGTGCGCCTCCTCTGCAACGACGGCACGCCCGACCGCGACGGCTTCGACGACCTCGAGCGCGCCGTCGCCGAGGGCGCGGCGGAGTTCGGCCTGGACGCGCTCCTCCTGCCCATCCGGAGCGTCGGCGTGAAGGCCGACCTCCGGGCGTACGAGCACCCCGTCCTGCTGTCCGGCGACGTCCCGTGGGCGACGCTCACCGCGGCGGCGTCGACCCTCACGTCACGGGTGCAGGGCCTGAATCGCTGTCTCTGGAACCTGGAGTCCGGGGCGCCCTCGACGGCCGAGCCCATCGAGGCGTACACCACACGGGAGCGCCTCGACCTCCTCCGGGAGGCCGACGCCGTGGTCATGGAGGCGCTCCGGCGCCACGGCCTGTACGACCGG
>JASFUL010000486.1:0-4510 GCA_050050315.1 Gemmatimonadota bacterium | reverse complement strand
CCCCGACGGTCCCGCGATGGAGACGAACTCCCCGCTCTGGATGTCCAGGTTGATGTTGCTCAGCGCGTGCGTCTCCACCTCCTCCGTGTAGAACACCTTACTGAGCCCTTCCAGGTGGATCAGTGACTGTCCGCTCTCCATCGTGGCGCTTCTCCGTCGAGTGTGAGTTCCGTGGCAACGCTCCGCCGGGCGGCCGGGCCCGGACGGGTCCTTCCCTTCCCTACCTCAACCTCACGCGATCGAACCCGTCCGCGTTCGACATGTCCGAGAGGATCACGATGTCCCCGGGCTGGAGCCCCTCGCGCACTTCGATGTCGTTGACCGAAGCCGCGCCGAGCAGCACGGTCACCCGCTCGGCGTACTCGCCGTCGTCGGTGATCCGGAACAGGCTGACCTGCTGGTTCGCCTGGCCGAAGGTCGGCCGTCCGACGTAGATGACGTCGTCGAGCCTCTCGATGACCACGTTCCCGTCCACGCTCAGGTCCGGCCGCGCCGACGGGGGCAGGTCGTCGGGGAGGCTCACGTCGATCGTCACCGTCCCGTTGCGCACCGCCGGATCGATCCGCGTCACCCGGCCGTCGATGGTATCGCTCCGCGTGTCGATGTGGGCCGTCTGGCCCACCACGATCTCCTGGGCCTGGGTCTGCGGGATCCGGATCTCGGCCTTGAGCCGCCCCGGGACCACCACGCGCCCGATCTGCTGCCCCGACTGCACCCATTGGCCTTCCTGGAGAGGCACGTCGAGGGGGGCCAGCACGCCGCCCACCGGCGTCGTCACTCGCAGGGACGCCAGCCGGTCCCGGTTGAACTCCACCTGCTCCTCCAGCCGCCGGACCTGGTCGATCTGCGCGTCGATCTGCTCCTGGGACGACGACTCGAGCACCTCAAGCTGATCGTGGGCCAGCCCCAGCCGGGTCTCGAGCTCCTCCATCTGCTCCCGACTCCGGTCGAGGTCTGCCTGCGCCACGAGGTCGGGGTTGGTGTCGAAGAGCTTCTGGTTGGTCTCGTATTGGCGCTTCGCGTCCAGGTACTGGGTGCGCACCGTCTCGACGTTCGATCGCTGGTTGAGCTGCTGCGTCTGCAGGTTGGAGCGGAGCTGCGTGAGCGCGGAGCGCGCCGCCGAGAGCTGCGTCTGGGCGTCCAGCAGCTGCATCTGCACGTCCGGGTTCGACATCTCCATGATGACGTCCCCGGGTGCCACCTCGGCGCCCGGCAGGATGTGGATCACCTCGATCCGGCCGTTCGTGACCGCCGTGAGCCAGCGGGCCTGCTCGGGCACGAGCGTGCCCGGACCCCGCACCATCCGGATCATCGTCCCCTGCTCGACCGTGTCCGTCCAGATGCTCGCCCGCTCGACGGTCGGAGCCGCCGTCGGAAGCGCCCTCACACCGAAGAAGAGCACCGCTACGACGACGACCACCACCGAACCGATGACGATGCGCTTCTTCTTCTTCTGGGGCTTCGTGTCACGAATGATGTCCACGTGGGACCTCTCCTCTATGCGTCGATCGCGTCGTCCTCGCGGGGACGCCGCTCGTTCTCCGTACGGGCGGGACCGCCCGCTCCGACCACCTCACCGTCTTCATCGTCACGTCCTCGTCCCCGGAGGGGCCGGGCGGACGGGTGTCCCCGCTTCCTCTCCGCGACCGGACACGCCGGCCCGCGGTCCATCCACACGCGTTCCGTTCCTCGGCGGCCTCAAACACCCTCCGACGCCGCGCCCTGCTCGTCGCTGCCGGTTCCGGCCGGACGGAGCGTCCTGCCGGTGGCGGCTTCGAGTTGCGCCAGCGCCAGGTGGAAGTCGTACGTCGCGTCCAGGTAGTCCCGCTCCGCCGTGCTCATCGAGGCCAGGGCGTCGAGGAGCTCCAGGAAGGTGCTCCCGACGACGCCGCTGCCCTGGGACGGACCGGCTCCGATGGCGTAGCGCTGCCGCGCCATCTCCAGACGCTCCGCCGCCAGCTCCCGGTTGCGCCCCTCGATCTCCACCACCCGGTGCGCCGCCACCAGGTCGTTGTACGCCTGCGTGACCGCGGTACGAAGACGGAGCTCCTCCGCCCGGCGCGCGTGGCGCGCGTCGTCGGCGGCGGCCTCGGCCTGCTCCACCTGCCGCTGCCGGCTGAAACCGGTGAAGACCGGCACGGACACCGAGAGGGTCAGGCTGAGGGGGTTCTTCGTGAAGTCGAACGGAAACACCTCGTTGGAGGCCAGCACCGCGTCACGCTGCGCGCTGGACAGCTCGGGAGAGCCGCACCCGTCCGAGAAGTCCAGCCCCGGAAGCGGCTGACCGACGTTGTCCTGGATGATCTGCCATCGACGGCAGCTGTTGTACGACGAGGCGAGGCCGCTGGCGGCCTGGCTCACGAGGAAGTCGTCGTTCAGCGCCTGCAGCGTGTTCCCGCTGAAGCTGGTGCTCAGATTCACCGACGGGAAGTAGGAGCTGCGTGCCTGTCGCGCCCCGGCCCGGCTGGCCCGCTCGCTCGCCTGGAAGGCCACCAGCGAAGGGTGGTCCGCCAGGGCGTAGGAGAGGAGCTCGTCCCGGCTCCAGGTCGGCTCGAACACCTCGAAGGCGCTCACGAGCTCCACGCCCTCGTCCATGGAGACGCCCAGCTGCTCCATCAGGAGGAGCTTCTGGGCCCGCAGGGCCTGTTCCGCCTGGATGAGCCCGACCTCGGCCCGCCCGCGGTCCACGGCCGCCTGCTTGCCCTCGGTGCCCGCCGCGGCACCGGCGTCGACCCGGTTCTCCACGAGCTCGAGGTTCTGCTCGGCCCGGTCGAGCTGACGCTGGGCGACCTCGACCGCGTCCCGGGAGCGGAGCGCCGCCATGTACTGGAGCGTCACGGCGGACTCGAGGGTGAACTGCGCCGCGTCGATCCGGGCCGCCGTGGCCCGCTGGGAAGCGCGCGCGTTGGAGACCCCGAACAGCGTGTTGCCGTCGAGGCTCCAGTTCAGGCTGAGGCTGTAGGACGACGAGTACCAGTCGGTGCTCTGGGCGCCGAAGTCGAGCGTCCCGATGCGCTGCACGCCGGCCTCGGTGTAGCTCATCGCGCCGCGCGCGCTGGCGGTCGGCAGAAACGCCCCGTAGGCCTGACGCACGCCCCAGTCGGCCGCCGCCTGGTCGTTGCGCGTGCTCAGGAAGTTCGGGTTGTTCTCCCGAGCCGTGCGAATGGCTTCGGCAAGGGTGAGCTGCCGGGGTGCCTCCTGGGCGACCAGCGCCGTGGCCGCGAGCGCGGCCAGGGCCAGCGCGGCGAGCGTCGCGATCGCCACGCGCCCCAGCCCCTCCCGTGTCCTGGACCGGGCTTTCCGTACGAAGGGCGCACGGCGGTCCTGCCGCCGCGGCCCGTGGCGTTCTCTCATCGTCATCCCATCCATCCGTTGGGCGTCTGATTCGTCCCTTCGGCAGGGGGCGGAGGGCCCGACCGGAGCCGAAGCTCGAGCTCCGGTCGCATACCCACCCCACGGCGTCCTCGTCCCATCCGATCGGACCGACCCGCTCCCCGCGTCTGTCCTCTCCAGTAAGAAAGCTCCGTGCCACCTTCTGCCGTGACCGACTAAGATGTTGATTATCAACATCTTAAGCGATATCACCCTACCCGCTGCATCCGGCCCGGGTGCGCGGTGGTGGGATGGGCGATCCCATTTCCGGACACTTCCCGGTCGGGCTCTCCGGCGACGGGGCTCCGTCCGTCGTCCACGCCCTACGAGAGAGCGGGACCGTCGGGTTCGCCGCGCCGGACGGCCCGGAAGGGGTCGCCCGGTGGACGCTCACGGTCGGGAGGCGGAGGGAGGATGCGGCGAAGGCGGAGGGAGGATGCGGCGAAGGCGGAGGGAGGATGCGGCGAAGGCGGAGGGAGGATGCGGCGAAGGCGGAGGGAGGATGGGGGGCGAAAGGAGGACGAGGAGAGGCGGAGGGAGGGACGACGCGGAAGAAGCGGGGCGGCCGGGTCGCGCCGGTCCCGGAGGTCAGGAGCGGCGGCCCAGACGCTCCGAGAGAAGCTCCTGGAGTCGGCGGATCTCTTCGTCCTCCAGGTCACGGTCCGAGACCAGGCGCGTGAGGAGCATCTCGGTCGAGCCGTCGAAGAGCTTGCGGGTCATCCGGCGGAGGGCGCTCGTCTGGGCGCGGTCCCGCTCCACGAGGGGGTGGTAGCGGTACGCGCGACCCTCCTCCTCGTGCCCCACGTAGCCCTTCTCCTCGAGCGTCCGCAGGATGGTGAGGACCGTCGTGTAGGCCAGGTCGTCCCGGATGCCCTCCCGGACGTCCGCGACCGTCCCGGTCCCGAGGTTCCACAGGACGTTCATCACGTCCAGCTCGCGTTCGGTGAAGATCACCTCGCTCACGCGTCCTCCCTGCCTACGATATCCATAGTAGGACATGCTACGGCGCCCGCCTCGGCCGGTCAAGAACCCCCGCATCCGTAACCCGGAGCCGGTCGCGGCGTATCCAGAGGCCGTGTCTTCGACGCCCACCCGCACCCCGTACCCATGATCCCGCATCGACTCGGACCCGTCGTCC
>JASFUL010000485.1:0-4514 GCA_050050315.1 Gemmatimonadota bacterium | reverse complement strand
GCTGCTCGCCCCTCGGGCGACGGAGGCCCAGGAGGGCGGCGACGAGCTCGCCCGCGGCGAGGAGGTGTACGTCCAGTGGTGCGCGGGGTGCCACGGGGTCGACGGAACGGGCGACGGACCCGGCGCCGCACGGATGCTGCCCCGGCCGCGGGACTTCACCCGGGCGCTCTACCAGGTCCGCACCACGCCCTCCGGGGGTCTCCCCACCGACGAGGACATCCTGCACGTGATCGACGTCGGCATGCCCGGAACGGCGATGCCCGGGTGGGAGGACCTCCTGAGTCGGGGCGAGCGGGACGCTCTCGTGGCCTACGTGAAGTCCCTCTCGCCCTTCTTCGCCAACTCCGACGCCCCCGAACCGGTGGACTTCGGGTCTCCGCCCCGGGTCACGGACGAGGTGATCGCCGAGGGGGACTCGCTCTACCAGGAGATCGAGTGCTGGCGGTGCCACGGGCAGGCCGGCCGCGGGGACGGGACCTCGGCCCCCACCCTCGAGGACGACGCCGGCTTCCCCATCTGGGCCGCCGACCTGACCGAGAACTGGCACTTCAACGGTTGCGGGACGGTCGAGGATATCTTCCGCCGCCTGTGGACCGGCATGGACGGCACGCCCATGCCCACGTTCACCGACATGATCGACGCCGGCATCATCACCGAGGAGCAGCTCTGGAGCGTCGCCCACTACGTTCGCAGCCTCTCGCCCGAGGAGCGGCCGGAGGTCCGGGAAGTCCTCGTGGCCGAGCGGCTGGAGGGCGCGGCGGTCCCGACCGCGCCCGACGACGAGCGCTGGGACGAGGTGGAGCGGTTCTACGTGCCCCTCGTGGGACAGATCATCGTGTCCCCGCGCTGGTTCGACCCCCGGGTCGACGGGATCTGGGTCCAGGCGCTCCACGACGGCTCCACGCTCGCCCTGCGGGTGAGCTGGTCGGACCCGTCGGCGAGCCCCGATCCCGAGTGGGCCGACTTCGCCACCGCGGTGGAGGAGGCCATGGAGCCGGAGGAGGACGCCGGCTGGGCTCCCGGGGCCCCCGACCGGCTCGTGGTGCAGTTCCCCCAGACGCTCACGGAGGGTCGCGAGCGCCCGTACTTCCTCCAGGGGGACGCTCGCCGACCTGCGTACCTGTGGACGTGGGAGAGCGGGGGCGCCGGCGGTCGGGAGCAGGTGGCCCGGGGTCTGGGCACGGCGCAGGACCAGGAGGCCTCCGAGCAGCAGCTCCAGGTCTCGGCGCGGCACGAGGACGGACGCTGGCAGGTCGTGCTCGTCCGTGACCTCGCGACCGCGGACTCGACCGCCGACCTCCAGATGGCCGGGGGCAGGACGTTCCCCGTGGCCTTCCGGGCGTGGGACGGGGACAACGCCGAGGTGGGAAACCGGGGCGCGATCAGCTCCTGGTACTTCCTCCACCTGCGGGAGCCGACGCCGGTGACGGCCTACGTGGCGCCGGTCGTGGCGCTCCTGCTCACGGCCCTGCTGGGCCTGGTGGTGATCCGCAGGGCGAAGGCGCGGGAAGAGGAGGCGCCAACCAGCCCATCCGTGGGCGCACGACCCGCCGGAGCGACCGCCGGCGGCTGACGGACGCACGTCCGGTCCCCACGTCGCGAGGCGAGAGGGCCGGGTGGAATCGAAGACTTGTATGGATCGAGATCCGACACGAGGAGGCGCAGAGATGAGCCGGACGGACCGAGCGAGAGTGTGGAAGCTGGCGGCGGGGACGTGTGTGGCGGTGCTGGTGGCCGCGGGGTGCGGGGGCGAGGGCGGTGGCGGGGGTGGCGGCGAGATGGCGGAAGAGGGGGGGATGGAGCAGGTCGAGAACCCGGTGGACCCGGCCACGGCCGGGACGATCAGCGGGCGCGTGACCTTCACCGGGACGCCCCCGGAAGCGGAAGCGATCGACATGGCCGGCGAGCAGGTCTGCCTCGACAAGCACGACGGGCCGCCCATGAATCCGCTGGCGGTGGTCGGGCCCGAGGGCGGGCTCGGCGACGTCTTCGTCTACGTGAAGTCCGGCGCGGCCATCGAGGGCCTCGAGTTCCCGACGCCGTCCGACGCCGTGGTGCTGGACCAGGACGGCTGCATCTACCACCCGCACGTCATGGCCCTGTCGACCGGGCAGACGCTCACCGTCCACAACTCCGACGACGTGCTGCACAACATCAACGCGACCCCGGAGCAGAACCGGGGCTTCAATCGGAGCCAGCCCACCTCCGGAATGGAGTTCCAGACGTCGTTCGCCGTGCCCGAGGTGATGATCCCGGTGCGATGCGACGTCCACGGCTGGATGTCGGCGTACATCGGCGTCACCGGCAATCCCTACCACGGCGTGACCGGCGAGGACGGCTCCTTCACGCTGGCCGACCTGCCGCCCGGTGAGTACGAGGTCGAGGCGTGGCACGAGCGGTACGGGACCAGCACCCAGACCGTGACGGTGCCCGCGTCCGGCGAGGTCGACGTGACTTTCGAGTTCGACGAGCAGATGGCCGGCCGGACCGTTCCGCTGGCTCCCGCCCTCGTGGTCGACCACACCGAAGGGACCCTGCGGCGGGTCGCCTCGCCCAGCCAGCAGTAACCATGAACTGGTCCTGGCTGTTGCCGCCGGCCGCGTCGACGTTCGCGCCCGACATCGACAGGATGTACTACGTCATCCTGGCCATCACCGGGGTGGTCTTCTTCGTCACGGAGATCCTCCTCGTCTGGTTCCTGGTCCGGTACCGACACCGGGAGGGTCGGAAGGCGGAGTACGTCCACGGGAACACCACCGCCGAGATCGTGTGGACGGCCGTCCCCTTCGTGATCGTGCTCGGGATCGCGCTGGCGAGCCGGGGCGTGTGGGCCGAGATCAAGGATCCCGCCTCGGTGCCGCCGGACGCCATGGAGGTCCTGATCACGGCCAAGCAGTTCGAGTGGAACACCACCTACCCGGGCGCGGACGGCGTGCTCGAAACGGCGGACGACCACACGGCGCGCAACAGCCTGGACATCCCCGTGCACCGACCGGTCCGCGTCACGCTCCGCTCGGAGGACGTCATCCACTCCTTCTTCCTGCCGGCGATGCGGGTGAAGCAGGACGTCGTGCCGGGGATGCAGAACTTCGTCTGGTTCGAGGCGACCGAGACGGGTGAGTTCACGATCGGCTGCGCGGAGCTGTGCGGGATCGGGCACACGCGCATGAGGGGACAGCTCACGGTGCACACCGAGGACGACTACCGGAGATGGTTGGCGGAGGAGCAGGCCGGGGTGAGCTCGAACGGGGCGGGAGCGCCATGACCACGACGACCATGACCCGGGACGGCGATCCGGGTACGCCCGCCGGGCACGCCCACGGAGCGGAGCACGGCCATGACCCGGGCTTCATCCGCAAGTACGTCTTCTCCACGGATCACAAGACGATCGCCAAGCAGTTCATGTGGGTGAGTCTGTTCTTCCTCGTGGTCGGGGGCACACTGGCGGGGCTGATCCGATGGCAGCTGGGGTTTCCCGGCGAGCCGATTCCCCTCATCGGCGGCCTCTTCCCCGACACGATGGCACCCGGCGGCATCATCCTCCCGGAGTTCTACAACTCCCTGGTGACGATGCACGCCACGTTCATGATCTTCTTCGCGGTCATGCCCCTCCTGGTGGGCGTGTTCGGGAACCTCCTGATCCCGCTCCAGATCGGGGCTCCCGACATGGCCTTCCCCCGCCTCAACATGGCGTCCTTCTGGCTCGCCGTGCCGGCCGGGCTGATCATGCTGGCCAGCTTCTTCGTCGAGGGAGGCGCCGCCGGAGCCGGGTGGACGTCGTACGCACCCCTGTCGGCCAACCCCGAGTACACGGGCGTGAACATGGGCCAGAAGCTCTGGCTCCTGTCGCTCATCGTCCTGGGCTTCAGCTCGCTGGCCGGCGCGGTGAACTACATCACGACGGTCGTCAACATGCGGGCTCCCGGGATGACGTGGTTCCGGATTCCGCTGCCCGTCTGGGCGCTCTTCATCACCGCGTGGCTCGTCCTGCTGGCCATCCCGATCCTCACCGGCGCCCTGATCATGCTGCTGTTCGACCAGACGATCGGGACGTCCTTCTTCCTCCCCGACACCGGGGGCGAGCCCCTGCTCTGGCAGCACCTGTTCTGGTTCTTCGGCCACCCCGAAGTCTACATTCTCATCCTGCCCGCCATGGGGCTGGTGAGCGAGGTGATCGCCAACCGGGCGCGGAAGCCGATCTTCGGGTACCACGCCATGGTGCTCGCCATGATCGCCATCGCGTTCCTGGGCTGGATCGTGTGGGGGCACCACATGTTCCAGAGCGGGATGAACCCCATGCTCGGGACGTCCTTCATGATCTCGACGATCGTGATCGCGGTCCCGAGCGCCATCAAGACCTTCAACTGGCTCGGCACCCTGTGGAAGGGGGACATCCACTTCGACACACCGATGCTGCACGCGCTCGCCTTCGTGAGCATGTTCATCATCGGCGGGCTGTCGGGGATCTTCATGGCGGCCTCCCCGGTCGACATCTACATCCACGACACCTACTT
>JASFUL010000484.1:0-4539 GCA_050050315.1 Gemmatimonadota bacterium | reverse complement strand
CCCGACGAGCCCACCAGCAGGACGTCTCCGGCCGCCCCCCGGAAGAGGTGCTCGGGGATGATCCCGCGGAGCCAGCCGACGACCCAGCCGGCCACCAGCACCCCCGCGGCCCCACCGGCCAGGGCCAGCAGGGTGCCCTCGGCGAGCCTTTCCCGCAGCAGGCGTCCCCTCGGCGCTCCGAGGGCCAGACGGACGGCCGTCTCCCGGCTCTCGCGGCGACCCCGTGCCATCAGCAGCGCCGCGACGTTGGCCACCGCGATGGTCAGGATCAGGATGGCCGCGGCCATGGCCAGCCAGACCGACGCCCGGGTGTCCCGGTTCGACCAGACGTCCGCCAGTGGCGCCATGTCGATCCCCACGTCCTCGCCCAGCACGTGGGTGGGGTCCACGGCCTCGATCTCATCGGCCAGGGACGCCACCCGCGCCTCGGCCATCCCGGCGCCGACACCCGGCGCCAGCCGGCCCAGCGCGTGGAACCAGTGGGAGCCCCGGGCGTCCGTGGCCCACGACCCGTAGGCCTGCCGGGCCTGGCCGAGCGGGATCCAGAGCCGCGCCGTCCCGGTCAGCCCCCGGAAGCCCTCCGGCGCCACGCCGACGATCTCGAGACGCGAGCCGTCGGCCGTCACGGTACGGCCGATGGCGCCCGGGTCGGATCCGAACCGCTCGACCCAGAACCCGTGGGAGATCACCGCCACCCCCGGGGGAGCGTCGGCCCCCTCCTCCCCGGGCGCGAAGAAGCGTCCGAGCACGGGGGCCACACCGAGGACCTCGAAGTACCCCGGCGTCACGAACTCGAACAGGACGGACTCCGCGTCCCCCGGATCGGTCAGGGCGGCGCTGCGGGACGCGTAGCCCGCGAGTCCGTCGAACACGTCGCCGGAGCCCTCCCGGAACTCGACGAACTTCGGGTACGACCACTGGCCGAAGACGGTGTCGGACGCCGGAGGCGAGGTGGTCGTCCACCGCGGCAGCACGAGGCGGTCCGCCTCCGGAAACGGGAGCGGCGCCAGGACCGCGCTCCGGAGCACGCTGAACACCGCCCCGTTCGCCCCCACGCCGAGCGCGAGGATCGCCACCACCGTCGCCGAGAGCCCGGGGGCGCGCGCCAGGCGGCGGGCGGCGTTTCGGAGGTCGACGAGGATCGAGTCGGCCGCACCCCCGCGGGCGCCGCGGGCGACCCTGCGCTCCCGCCACCCGGCGGCAAGCGCGTCCAGGACCGCCCGCGCCGCGTACCGCCGGGCCGCCGCCGCCCCCGACCCCTCCCGCCGCCGGGCCATCCCGACCTCGAAGGCCTCCGCGGCCTCGCGCCCGTACCGCGCCCGCCACCCCGGCGGGTGGGCCCGGAGGGTCAGCCGGAAGAGCCGGCTCCAGAGGCCGCTCGACGCGGGCCGCCTCATCGCGCCCGCCCCGGCGCCCAGCGCCGCGCCCGCGCCACCTCGAGCAGCCGCGCCATGCGCTCCGCCTCGGCCCGGGCCACCGCCCGCCCGAACGCCGTCACCCGGTAGTAGCGCCGCTTCGGGCCCCCGCTCGTCTCACCCTCCGGCGGGTCGACCTCTTCGAGCATCCCCCCGTCGACCATCCTTCCGAGGGTGCCGTAGAGGGAGCCCGGCAGAAGGGTCTCCCGCCCTTCCGTCATCTCCTCGAACGACTGGATGATGCCGTAGCCGTGCATCGTGCCTTCGCCGAGAGCGAGGAGCACGTGGTAGGTCTGCGTCCCGAGGGGGAGGTGATCCTCGGGGCGGGCGGGCTCGGCAGCCATGGGCTCTCTCCGGGCATGTGACCGTCTATCAACGTTACCACTATAGTCGTGGCGTTGATATCCGTCCATCCCGCTGTCAGCCCCCGCATCGCCGGGCTTCGCCAGCCCTACTCGCCCGTCAGCACGTCCCGTGGCACGACGCGGGTGGCGCGGCGGGACGGGATCCAGGCCGCGACCAGGGACACCACGCCGAGGACGCCGACCACGACCGCCCACGTGACCGGGTCCCCCACGGTGGTCCGGTAGAGGATCGACTCGAGCCACCGGCCGCCGATCCACGCCACGAGGGCCCCACCCACGGCGCCCAGGAGCGCCAGTCGCAGGCTGTCCGCCAGGATCAGGCGGCGAACCCCCACGGGCGAGCCGCCAACGGCCAGGCGGATGCCGATCTCCCGGAAGCGCCGGCTCACGTCGAACGCCGTCACGCCGTAGACGCCCACCGCCGCCAGCGCCAGCCCCGACGCGGCGAACACGCCGAGCAGCAGGGCGTGGAAGCGGGGGGTGGCCACGGCGTCACCCAGGTTGTCGCCGAGGGAACGGACCTCGGGGACGGCGAGTCCCGGTCCCGCCCGCCGGATCGCGGCCCGGAAGCCCCCGACCAGGCGATCGCCGCGCCCGTCGGTCCTCGCGACGAGCGTCATGAACGTCCAGGGGATCTGGTTGTACGGCCGGTACACCACCGGCATCGGCTCGTCGTCGAGCCGCAGGTCCCGCACGTCCTCGACCACACCCACCACCCTCAGCCGGGATCCGTCCGGATCCCCCCACACCAGCGTGGCGCCGACGGCGTCGCCCGGCTGGATCGGGCCGTCCGGGCCGCTCCAGAGTCGGCGGATCAGGGCGCGGTTCACGACCACCGGGGTCCCCCCGTCCCATCCGTCCGTGGACTCGAAGGAGCGCCCGGCCAGGAGCTCGACCCCCATGGCCTCCGTGAAGCCCGGCGTCACGATCCGCCACGCGGTGGCCGGGAAGTCGGGCGCCTCCGCCGGCATCCGGTCGCTGCGGGCGATGCTGTTCATGAGGTTCAGGCCACCGAACGGATCCACCACGATGGCGCCCGCGGCGCGGATCCCCGGGACGGCCCGGACCTCCTCGAGCAGCGACTCCATGAGGGCACGCCGCTGCTCGGGGTCGTACGTCTCCTGGGGCATGGTGAGCCGGACGGCGAGCGTGCCCTCGGCCTCGAACCCGGGATCGACCGAAGCCAGGCGCACGAAGGAGCGGACCAGCAGGCCCGTCCCGACCAGGAGCACCACCGAGAGACCGACCTGGCCCGCGACCAGCAGCCCGCGACCTCCCCGGCCGTGCGAGCCGCCCCGTCCCCCGCTCCGGAGCGATCCCGCCGTCGCGTCCCGCCGCACCCGGAGCGCCGGCGCCAGGCCGAAGAGCAGCGTCGCCGCGGCGGCCGCCGCGGCGCACGCCAGCACGACGTCCGGCCCCAGCGTCGCCTGGTCGAGCCGGGGGATCCGCCCCGCCCCCATCGTACGGACCGCGGGCAGCGCGAGCCGCGTGAGGCCGAGTCCGGCCAGCGCTCCCAGGGCCGCCAGCGCTGCGCTCTCCGTGAAGAGCTGCCGGACGATCCGGCTCCGCCCCGCGCCGAGCGCCACGCGGACCCCGATCTCGGCGCGCCGGACGGTGGCCCGGGCCAGCAGGAGGTTGGAGACGTTGACGCACGCGATGAGGAGAAGCACGCCCGCGGCGGCGAGCAACACCCACCCGGCTCGGGTCAGCTCCGGACCGATCAGCACCTCTCGCAGCGGCGTGACCATGGCGCTCCACTCCCGGTCCGCCGGCCAGGCCTGTCCCAGACGGTCGGCCAGCTGTCGCATCTCACGGCCGGCGTCGGCGACGGTCGCGCCCGGAGCCAGCCGGGCGAGGACGTCCAGGTAGTGCTCGTCCCGGTCCGTGGCGCGGTCGGCTCCCAGGGGCACGAGCACGCCCGCCTGGTCCACGTAGGGCAGATCGGGAGGGAGGACCCCCACGACCCGGTGGGCCTCGCCGTTCAGCACCACGTCCGTGCCGACGACTCCGGGATCGGCGCCGAAGGCCTCGCGCCAGAGACGGTCGCTGAGGATCGTCACCGCCGCCGGGGCGCCCGCCGCGTCCTCCTCCGCGAGGAAGTTCCGACCGAGGGCCGGCTCGACCCCGAGCACCGTCAGCATCGACGCGCTCGCCCACAACGTCCCCACGGAGACGGGCTCGTCCCCGCTCTGGAGGATCCCGGTGCGGAAGGCCGCGGCGGCCACGTCGGTGAAGCTCCGCGTCTGCTCGCGCCAGTCCAGGTAGGCCGGCTCGGACACGCTGAACGGGTCCTGGGCCGGGCTCACGGCCTGGACCTGGACCAGGCGTCCCGGCTCGTGGAACGGGAGGGGCTCGAGGACGACGGCCCGGACCACGCCCACCACGGTGGCGGTCGCCGCGATCCCGACGGCGATGGTCGCCACCGCCACCGCCGCGAAGCCCGGATTGCGTCGGAGCTGCCGGGCCGCGAACCCCAGGTCCTGGCGCAGGGCGTCCAGGAACCCCGTTAGCCCGGACCGCCGGTCCGCGCGACCGCCGGCCTGCACCGTCTCCCGGTGGAGCCGCTCCAGGTCGCCGAACTCGGCCCGGGCTCGCCTCTCCGCCTCCACGGGGTCCATCCCCTCCGTCACCAGGTCGTCCACCCGGTGGGCGATGTGCGCTTCCATCTCCTCCCGGACGTCCCGCGCCCGCCCCCGGCGCCCGAGGAGACCGCGTACCCTCTCGCCCGCGCGCCTCACCGGGACGCTCCTCCGGTGGCC
>JASFUL010000483.1:0-4540 GCA_050050315.1 Gemmatimonadota bacterium | reverse complement strand
GGCGCTCGGCTACTACGCCGGCTCGTCGGCCAAGGACTGGCTCGCCCGCTCGGGCATGCGCCGCATCGACTTCGAGAGCGAATTCGGCGCCGACGTCTTCACCCTGGGGGCCATGTCGGAGGCCGAGCGACGCGACGAGATCCGACGGCTGGGGGAGGCCCTGAACGACGGCTACGTGGAGGATCGCATCCCCCGGAAGGAGCTGGCGGTCGAGGTGAACCGGCACCTCACGTCGTTCATCGCGTCGATCACGGGGCAGGAGATCGTCACGAGCTCCGAGGTCCGGGACTTCAACCTGGCCCTGCTTCTCTTCCCCTTCGCCTACGGCACGTGCGACGTCATCAGCGGAGACGTCACGATCTTCCGGGACACCGGGATCTTCGAGCCCCACATCATCACCCACGAGTTCTGTCACCGGAAGGGGTACTTCAAGGAGTTACACGCGCAGGCGCTGGCCTACATGGCCCTGCGCACCTCGGGAGAGCCCGTCCTCGTCCAGTCGGCCCGGGCCGAGCGGCTCCACCGGCACCTGCGGGTCCTGGGCGGTGAGGACCCACGGCGCTTCAACGAGATGGTGGACTCGGCCGAGCTGCGGGAAGAGCTCCGTGAGGCGTTCCACGCCCTCCGGCCCGTCCCCGGAGCATACCAGTCGGCGGTCGGCGGCGTCGTGCGCACGCTCTACGACCAGCGGATGAAGCTCACCGGACAGAACGGCCTCTCGGACTACGACGAGGGCTTCACGAACTTCCTCTGGACCTTCACGCAGAGCGGAAAGGCCCGGCAGCCGAAGCACGCCGCGGCGATCTGACGCCGAGCGGGGCCTCGGCGTCCCGGCCGGTCGGTCGGGGAGAGGGAAGGGAACGACGACCGCGATCGTAGAGGGGACGACGAACAACGCTCCCCGGAGGACCTCGGATGTACGCGAACTGCCTCTTCTGCGACCGATCCCTCGGCGACAACGAAGTGCTGGAGAGCTTCCCGGTGGGCACGCGGGTCGCCTTCGACTCGGCCCGGGGCCGACTGTGGGTCGTGTGCCGCCGCTGCGAGCGCTGGAACCTGTCACCCCTGGAGGAGCGCTGGGAGGCCGTGGAGGACTGCGAGCGCCTCTTCCACGAGACCCGTCTGCGCGTCTCCACGGAGAACATCGGCCTGGCCCGCCATCCGGCGGGTCTCGAGCTCGTGCGGATCGGCGAGCCCGTGCGGGCCGAGTTCGCCGCCTGGCGGTACGGTGACCAGTTCGGGCGGCGGCGCCGTCGCGCCTTCGTCTACGGCGGGCTCGGGCTCGCGGTGCTCGGCACCGTCGCGATCGGGGGGGTGGTCACCGGCGCCATCAGCGGGGCCCTCCTCGGCCAGACGGGCAACTTCGTGAACCTCTGGATCAACGGCCGCGTCCTCGTGAAGATCCGCACCGAGGACGGACGGCTGCTCAAGCTCAAGAACCCCGAGATCCAGAAGGCCCGCGTCCGTCCCGACGAAGGCGGGCTCAAGGTCAGCCTGAAGAAGGGGCGGAACGTGGAGGTCTTCCGTGGTCCCGAGGCCGAACGGGTCGCCGGGCTCCTCATGACCCGGATCAACAACGCGGGCGGCAGCCGCAAGCGGGTGGAAGCGGCGGTGAAACAGATCGAGGAGGAGGGGCACCCGGAGCGCTTCCTCGAGACGACGCTGCGAAGGGTGGACCGGGGGTTGCTCGGGGGAAAGAAGGGCACGCTGGCCAAACTCCCGGCCGAGACCAAGCTCGCGTTCGAGATGGCCCTCCACGAGGAGCGCGAGCGCCGGGCGCTGGAGGGCGAGCTCAAGGAGCTCGAGTTCGTGTGGCGGCGCGAGGAGGAGCTGGCCTCGATCGCCGACGACATGTTCCTCCCCGACGGCGCCCGCTCCAAGCTCGACCGGCTCAGGACCACTGCGGACGAGGCGTCGGCGGCGCCGTCACGCTAGGTGGGTCCCGCGAACAGCTCTCCCTGGCCACCCGGCCCGTGGGGCCGCCGGAACGCGTCGGTGGAGAGCTCGATCCCCTGGCTCTCCAATCCGGCGCTCCGACACGCGACGTGGAAGAGGTCGCGGATCTGCTGGGCCCACGGGCCGCTCCCCTTCTTGCGCGCGCCGAAGCGGCCGTCGTAGAGACGAGCCTCGCCGCCCCGGGCGGATCCGCAGCGGGACAGCGAGTCGCCGCCGGCCAGGTCCCGCATGCGGTTCAGCACCTTCTCCCGGCGGTCGGGGAAGTGCTGCGCGAGCCAGCTCGTGAAGAGATCCGAGACGGCGTGGGGGAGACGCAGCAGGATGTAGCCCCCCCAGGTGGCGCCGGCGCCGGCGGCCGCTCGCAGGATGGCGGGGAGCTCGTGGTCCGTGAGGCCGGGGATCACGGGCGCGACGTTCACGCCAACGGGGATCCCCGCGGCGGCCAGCGTCTCGATGGCGTCCAGGCGCCGGGCGGGGATCGACGTGCGAGGCTCCATGACGCGCTGGAGCTCGTTGCGTAGGGTCGTGACCGAGAGCACGACTCCGGCCGCCCCGTGCCGCGCCAGCTCCCCCAGGACGTCGACGTCCCGGGTGACCAGGTGGTTCTTCGTGATCACCGCCACCGGGTTCCGGAACTCGGCCAGCACCTCCAGCACCCCGCGGGTGATTCCGAGCCGCCGCTCCACCGGCTGGTAGGGGTCGGTGGCTCCCGACATCATGAGGGGGCTCGGCACCCAGCGGGGCGACGCGAGGCGCTCCCGCAGGAGCGACGGCGCGTCCCTCTTCACGACGATCCGGGTCTCGAAGTCGAGTCCGGGGCTGAAGCCGAGGTATTCGTGGTAGGGGCGGGCAAAGCAGTAGACACAGCCGTGCTCGCACCCGCGGTAGGGGTTGATGCCGAAGTCGAGGGGGACGTCGGGGCTGTCGTTCGTGCTGACGACGTCGCGGGTCGAGTCGGCGAAGAAGTGGGTGCGGGGGGAGGGGCCGTCGGCGAGGTGCTCCGGATCGGGCTCGACGTGGAGCCTCTCGAACCGGCTGGGTGGGTTCCAGGAGGCGCCGCGGCCGCGCATTGGGAGGTGTCGGACCATGGGAGCCGTACACGGCGGCGGCCCGAAGGTTTCGGTGTGTGTTCGGGTCCCCGGGGGACGGCGCACGATGACCGCACGAAGCGCGGCCCCGCCCTCCGGGAAGGACGGGGCCGCGGAACCGGCTTCGTCGTCGAGGATGCCGCGTCAGGCGAGCTCGATGTCGTAACAGATGCGCCAGTTCGAGAGGTTCTCCGGGTCCTCGGAGCCCTCGTCGCCGGGCGCCTGCCGGCCGACCCAGGACTCGTGCGGTCCGGAGAACTCCTTCCTGTACGGGTCGAGCTCGTCGTTGGCGCTGAGCTGATCGATCTCCTCGCCGAACATCTCGACCACCATCGACTCGCCGGCCGGACCCTCGAAGAGCACCTTGTCGATCTTGTCGACCTTGTTGAAGCGCGGATGGTCGGAGATCTCCCAGTGCCCCTCCTCGGGCAACCGGTGCTCCACCACGTCGCCTCCGGTGCTCACGCGGGTGCGGAAGAAGAACTCGCCGTGCTCTTTGAAGAACGGCTCCAGCTTGTCCTTGATCTGGATCCAGCGGAGGATGACTCGCACCCTCTGTCCCCCATTCTCCTCCATCCGTTCTTTCTCCTGGCGTCTCGGTCTCGGGGCTCGCCGACAGCGTTCATGAATAGGTCGCCCGCGGGGCAT
Organism: Gemmatimonadota bacterium; assembly: GCA_050050315.1. Lineage (GTDB taxonomy): Bacteria > Gemmatimonadota > Gemmatimonadetes > Longimicrobiales > Gaopeijiaceae > JASFUL01. Next base: position 848 of record JASFUL010000483.1, on the reverse strand, counting down.
GGTCAAGCGCTCGCGGACCTTGTCCGAAAATCGTGATCTATGAGATAACGATATCCTTGTGCCCCCTGGGGGTGGACTGTACGTTTGAGAGTGCGGGACCCGGACTCGGTTCCGGGGCTCGCGGGCCGCCTCGAAGCGGTCTCGCCGGCTCGCCCGACCGGCTCGCCCGGTCGGTGGCAGCGTAGGGAAGATCGCTTCCTAGCCGGAAGCCACCCGCAAGTGACGTTTTCCACTACATCTCCCGCACCGTGGCCCGTCCCTTCGTGGGTGGTGCCGCGGACCGCGTCCGGTCGCGGCGTTTTTTCTCCTGGGTCCCGCCCTTCCGGGCGCGGGCGGGGATGTAAACGGAGGCCCGCCCCGCCATGGTCACTAGATTCCGCTACACGTCCCGCGAGGGCACCGAGGTCGAGGTTCCCGATCTCGACGGCCTCCGGGCGCACGTCGCGAGCGGGCGGGTGACGGCGGAGACCCCCCTGCTGGACGCGCTCACCGGGGAGTTCGGGCCTGCCGGAACCCACGAGGCGTACCGCTTCGTGCTGGAGCTCGCGTCGGAAGGCGCTTCGCGGGCTCCCGACGATCCGAAGGCCCCGGAGATCGCCGAGGGCGACTTTCCCGACGTGGAGATCACCCTCGCCGAGCCCGTGGGCCCCCAGGACACGACCGAGCTGGTCGAGCGGCTGCGACGAGAGCGGGAGGAAGAGGACGACCGCGCCAGCACGGGCAAGCGCCCGGCTCCCCCGCTCGTGGAGGGGGCGAGCACGACGATCGCCCTCGACGACCCCGACGAGACGCACGACCCCGACGAGGGGGAGGCGACTTCGGCGCCGACAGCTCCGAGGGGCCCGGAT